>DATMZP010000359.1:0-2680 GCA_035573595.1 Hyphomicrobiaceae bacterium | reverse complement strand
CGGCACCGGGGGGAGCGAGCTGCCCGACCTGCAAGCCGAATTTTCAAGCGAGCCGCATGTCCGCGGGATCTGCTCGATGGCGCGGACCAGCTATCCGCACAGCGCCAACAGCCAGTTCTTCATCTGCTTCGACGATGCCAGCTTCCTCGACAAGCAGTACACGGTGTGGGGCAAGGTGATCGAAGGCATGGAGAACATCGACAAGATCAAGCGCGGCGAGCCCGTGGTGAACCCCGACAAGATCGTGTCGATGAAGGTGGCGGCGGACGCGTAACGGTCCACCATCCCGGACCGAGCCATGCAAGCCGACGGCGAGCGGCGCCCAGATCCGGGATCTCGTGAGGTCTCTACTCACCCATCCATCTGCGGGGCCCATGTCCAAGTCGCTCGTGCAGCAGCAGTTCGGCGCTCATGCCTCGGCCTATGCCACCTCGGCGGTCCACGCCAAGGGCGCCAGCCTCGGACGGCTGGTCGACTTGGTGCGGCCTGAGGGCCACTGGCAGGTGCTCGACATCGCCACGGGCGCCGGGCATACGGCCGCGGCGTTCGCGCCGCATGTGGCGCACGTGATCGCCAGCGACATCACGGAAGAGATGCTGGACGAGACGAGGAGGCTCGCCGCCGCCAAAGGCTTCGCCAATCTGGAGACGGCCGTCGCCGACGCCGAGACGCTGCCCTTCGATGACGCGCGCTTCGACCTCGTTTCCTGCCGCATCGCCGCGCACCATTTCCCCGACGTGCCGCGCTTCGTGGTCGAGGTGGGGCGCGTGCTCAAACCCGGCGGCACGTTCGCGCTGGTGGACAACATCTCGCCCGATGCGCTCTCCACGCCGGGCTTCTCCGAGGCCGATCTGGCCGACGCGGCGGCCAGCTACAACGCCTTCGAGAAGCTGCGCGACAAGAGCCACGGCCGCTGCCTCGGCCTCGCCGAGTGGTGCGCGGTCATCACCGCCGCCGGCCTCACCGTGCTGCGCCGGGAGATTCTCCCCAAGGCCATGGCGCTTGCCCCCTGGGCCACGCGCATGGACGCCGACGCCGCCACGACCGAGCGGCTGCGGGCGATGCTGGAGGAAGGCACGCCGGCACTCAAGGCGTTCCTGAGGCCGCGGCTCGACGCCGGCGCGCTGTGGTTCACCCTCGACGAGGCCATCGTGATTGCGCGCAAGTAGGACGTCGGGCACTGCAGCCCTGACCTTGCTGCCGGCGTTCGGTTCCGAGCCCGCCTGTGGGTTGGAGCGCGCGATAGCGGAGCCGCACCCTGTCGCGGCCTGCTCGCGGGGGTATCGACCGCCCGCGGCCCCGCCGACACAAGATCGCCTGCCTTTCTTGCGCAATCGGCGAGCCATTGGCGGGGCCACCCCCTTGCCACCCGCACCGGAGCAAGTCCACAACGTACGGGTAATGGGTCTGCCCCAGTCCTGAGGAGCCGCCCAGGCTTGTGGGAGGAAGCGATGACGCAGGAAATCGATATCAAGGCCGCGGACGGTGTGCAGGTCATCCGCTTCCTGCGGGCCGACAAGAAGAACGCCTTCACCGGCCCCATGTACGCCGCCATGTCGCAGGCGCTGGAGGCGGCCGAGACCGACGACTCCATCGCCGCCCACGTCTTCATCGGCTCAGGCGGAGTGTTCTCTGCCGGCAACGATATCAACGACTTCCTGCGCCGTGCCCAAGCCACCGTGGCGGGGGACGGGCCGGGTATCCCGACGCCCTCCCTGGACTTCATCCGGCGCCTGCCCAAGGTGACAAAGCCGATGATCGCCGCCGTGGACGGCCTCGCCATCGGCGTCGGTACCACGATGCTCCTGCACTGCGACCTGGTCTACGCCACCCCTGCCGCCAGCCTGCGTACGCCCTTCCTCGACCTGGGCCTCATCCAGGAAGCCGGCTCCAGCCTCACCGCACCGGCCCGTCTCGGCTATCCGCGCGCCTTCGAGCTGATCTGCCTGGGCGAGCCGTTCAGCGCCGAGCGGGCATACCAGGCCGGACTCATCAGCGCCATCGTCCCGGCGGAGCAGCTGGAGGCCACGGCGCTGGCGGCGGCGAGACGCCTCGCCGCCAAGCCGCACCAGGCCCTCATGATATCGCGCCGACTGCTGCGCCAGGGCTTCCCCGATATCGGCGCCATGATCGACCAGGAGGCGGCGGCCTACGCCGTGCTGATGCGCTCGCCAGAAGCGCGCGAGGCCTTCTCCGCCTTCCTGGAGAAGCGTCCGCCGGACTTCGCCAAGGCCCGCCAGAAGGGCTGATATGCGCGGCTGAGAGGCAGCAGGCCCGGCCGAGGTTCGCCCCAAAGGCGCGGTAGCATCCCACCATGGCGACAATCGAGATCCCCCGCTTGGGCGCATGGCCCGCACGCCTCCGCACCCTGCTGCGGACGGTGGCGCTGGCCGGCGTCCTGCTCCTGCCGGTCGCCATCGTGGCGGGGTGGCTTGAGAAGGTTGCCGGCACGGCCGTCCGCAGAGGACCGCCGGTCTCGCCGGCTCTGGAGAGCGCCATGCGCTACGTACGGGGAGTGCCCGCCAAGGGAGACGTGGTGGCGCTGGCCGCCCAGGGCACGCCGGAGGGGCACTGGCGCTTCGTCAACCGATCCGGCGAGATGTACACCGTCGGCACGCCCGACGAGATGAAACGGGTCGTGACGGTGCTCCATCCCGAGGCGAGGCCCGGCGCCCGGCTC
>DATMZP010000358.1:0-10814 GCA_035573595.1 Hyphomicrobiaceae bacterium | reverse complement strand
GATATCCTCGCCGCTGCCGACTTTGGGCACCAGCACCGCATCGGGGCCGGCCGCCGCCGCGGCTTCCAGGTCCGCCTGGCCCCAGGGCGTGTCCGGGCCGTTGATGCGGATGACGACCTCGCGTCCGCCGTAGCCGCCGGCCTTGACGGCGGCGCAGACCTGAATGCGCGCGGTTTCCTTGGCCGCCGGGGCCACCGCATCCTCCAGGTCGAGGATCAGTGCGTCGGCGGGGAGAGACCTCGCCTTCTCCAGGGCGCGGGCGTTGGAGCCCGGCATGTAGAGCACGCTGCGGCGCGGCCGGACGGTCATGGGCTCTCCTCTGCTCTGCGAACTTCTGGGCCAAATTAGGCAAAGGCAACGAATTGGCAATGCCGCTCCTCGGGTCCAGGCTGGAGCGTGTAGCGCGCCGACCCGATCGAATGCTACCGATGCCATGGATGAAGGAGAAGGGAGCGGCGCCGCGCTGTAGGGTGCAATAGCGCGAAGCGCGTATTGCACCGGTCGGCGCCCAGGTGGGACGGACGCATCGGTGCGTTGCGCGCTTTGCGCTAACGCACCCTACGCTTCGGGTGGCCCCCTCAACGAGGCGGAAACTGCGGCTGTGGACCGAGCGGGTGTGGTGATCGTGGGCGGGGGCATTGTCGGCAGCGCCGTCGCCTATTTCCTGGCCAGCGACCCAAGCTTCCGCGGCAGCATCGCCATCGTCGAGCGCGACCCGAGCTACCGGGACTGCAGCACGGCGCGCTCGGCCGGGGGGCTGCGCCAGCAGTTCTCCACGCCCGAGAACATCGCCCTGTCCCGGTTCGCTCTGGAGACGATCCGCGGCCTCAAGGCCCGGTTTGGTGCAGACGCCGACGTGGCCTTCCGCGAGCAGGGCTATCTGATGCTGGCGAGCGACCATGGCGCCGCGCTGCTGGCGGAGAATGTCGCCTTGCAGTGCTCGATGGGCGCCGATATCGCACTCCTGGACGCCGCCGAGCTGGCGGCGCGCTTTCCGTGGCTGGCCGCCGAAGGCGTGGCCGGGGGCGGCTTCGGGCAATCGGGCGAGGGTTGGTTCGACCCCCTGGGCCTCGCCACGCTGTTCCGCAAGACGGCCGTGGCCGCGGGAGCCGCCGTCGTCTACGACGAGGTCACCGGCATCGACGTCGTCGGCGGGCGCGTCGCGGCCGTTTCGCTGGCTGGCGGCGGCAGGATCGCGTGCCGCAGCCTCGTCAATGCCGCGGGGGCCTGGGCCGGAGAGCTGGCGGCGCTGGCCGGGGTGCGGCTGCCCGTGGAGCCGCGCAAGCGCTTCGTCTATGTCGTGGACTGCCGGGAGCCGCCCGAGGCGCTGCGGCAGGCGCCGCTCACCGTCGATCCCGGCGGCGTGTGGTTCCGGCCCGAGGGGCGCGTGTTCCTGTGCGGCAAGTCGCCTGCGGAGAATGAGGAGCCGGCGGTCGGCGATCTCGACCACATCGACCATGCCTTCTTCGAGCAGGAGGTTTGGCCGGCGCTGGCGGCGCGGGTGCCGGCCTTCGAGAGCCTCAAGGTCGTCTCCGCCTGGGCTGGCTACTACGACTACAACACCCTGGACCAGAACGCGGTCATCGGCGCCCACCCCGAGATCGCGAACCTTTTCCTCGCCACCGGCTTCTCGGGCCACGGCGCCCAGCAGGCGGCGGCCGCCGGCCGGGCCATCGCCGAGTTGATCGTGCACGGAGCCTTCCGGACGATCGACGTCGGCCGCCTCGGCTATGCCCGCATCGTCGACAATGCCCCGTTGCGCGAGCGCAATATCATTTGACCGCTGGCGGATGCTAGAATCCCGAGCTCGATAAATGAAGGGAAGCGTATTCATTATAGGTCATCGTATATATATATAAATGTATGAATAGCTCTTTCTCGTTTCATAAAGACTGATCGGAAAAACCGAAATTTCTGACTCCATCAACTCCTTTTTGAGTCGTCCGTGTCGTGCACATCCTTCTTGCAAGCGCCTGATCTGCTGTACACTCACAGAGTGAGGCGAATCGGGAGCACTATCCGAATGCGACCAGTCAATCCTCTGATAGCGGTATGTGTTTGCACACGCGCGCGGCCGAATATGCTGCGCAGATGCCTGGCTTCATTGCGCGCACAACGCTTCGAGGCTGCCCATTTCAGAATGAAGCTCATTCTCGTGGACAATAACCCCGAGCCCATGGCGCGGCCGATCTACGACCGGGTATGGGGAGCCGAAAGGCCGGGAGAACTCGTGCGCTGCCCGCGTCCCGGCATTCCCATGGCCCGGAATGCGGCCCTGGAAGCAGCGCTGCACGCCGGCGCCGACTACGTCGCCTTCCTGGACGATGACGAGGTTGCACCTCCGCATTGGCTGAGGTCGATCCTGCAGGCGCTGGGGGAGTCGGGCGCCGACGCGATCCAGGGCGGGGTGCGCGAGCTGTCGGCCGATGCCGAGGACATCGCCTCAGGTGTGCCCGCGCCAGACGGGCAGGTCGCGTGGGAACGCTGCGAATCTCTGGCGACGTGCAACGTGCTGTTCAAGGCGCGCCTGGTCGAGCCGCCGCTGGGCTTGCGCTTCGACGAGAGCATGCAATTTACCGGCGGCAGCGACCGCGAGTTCTTCATGCGTGCCCACAAGCGCGGAGCGAAGCTCCTGCGCGTGCACGGCCTCGACGTGTTCGAGGATAAGCACGAGGACCGCGGATTTGCCTACCAGGCTGCACGCACGTTTGCGGCGGGCAGCAACTATTTCGAGCGCGTGTCCAGGAACGAGCCATGGCTGGTGGCCGCGGCACGGATCGCGATGCGGACCGTGGATCGGAGCGTCAGCGGGGTGGCGAAACTGGCTGTGGCGGCGGCGCTGCTGCTGGCGTTGCGCCCGCGCGATGCGCACGCGCAATGGCGCAAGGCCTACCTCAATCTGTGCTTCGCTGCCGGCTGCCTGACGCCGCTGGCGGGTATCCGTGCCTATCCCTATCGGAACATCCAAGGTGCCTGACGCATGTCGAAGCCCGTTTCCGTGATCGTCGAGTGGGAGAATGCCAAGCTCTCCGACCTGGATCGCGCCAGGCGCATGCTGGCGCAGCTCGGCGCGCAGATGGCCGAGGCTGCGCGCGCGCGCGACCTCAAGGCGGAGCTCCTCGTCCTCTACGACAGCGACGAGATCGATCCGGCTGTGCCGCGCGCCGCCATTGCCTCGGGACTCGGCGAGGCGGCCTGGCCCGGAACGATCGAGCTCGTAGCGGCGCCCGGGAAACGCTACTACGAGCAGAAGAACGCCGGCGCGCAGCTGGCGAAGGGCGAGATCCTGGTCTTCCTGGACAGCGACGTGGTGCCGGACGAGGGCTGGCTGGAGGGGCTGCTCGCCGCCCTCGACGACCCCAACGTCGATTTCGTGGGCGGCGAGGCCTATCACGCCACCGAGACCCTGCACGACAGGCTCTTTGCGGCCTTCTGGGGCTTCCCAACCAGGCACCCCTCGCGCGGCGTCTACCGCCGCCAGAGCTTCTACGCGAACAACCTCGCCGTCCGCCGCGAGATCTTCCTGGCCAATCCGTTCCCCGATGCCGCCGCCTATCGCGGGCAATGCGCTGCGCTCGCCAAAGCCATCCGCGGCAAAGGCATCGCCGTCTATCGTCAGGGCGCCTCCGCCGTCTCCCATCCGCCCCCGCACGGCGCCCGCACGTTCGTGGTGCGCGCGCTCTGCCAGGGGCACGACACCGTCTACTGGAAGGGCCGCCGCAGGTTCGGTGCGCTGCTCCACACCAATCCCGCGGCGTCGGTTCTGCGCTGGCTCCGGGCGTTGGGGCAGGTGCTGCTCAAGGTTGCCACACGCGCCCGGGTGGTCGGGCTCGGGCCGCTCGCCGCCATCGCCGCGGTGGCCATGGGCTTCGCCTACTACTCGTGCAAGCTCGGCGGCGAGGTGATCGCCTTCTTCGCGCCCGACCTGATCCGCAGGAACCTGTCGGTGTAGCCGGGCGCCGGCGGCGTCAGCCATCTGCCTCAGTAGCAGCGCCTCACCCAGCGGATCCGCCAGCCGTAGGGGGTCCACACGGACCGGCGCACCAGCGGGCAATTGTAGCCGCCGTAATAGTAGGGGGCCGCCAGGGCCGCCGCGCCAACGCCCCAGCCCCAGCCGGGGCCGCGCCAACCGCGCCGGCCGCGGAACCCGCTGTGGAAGGCGCGCCCGCCGCGAAACGCAAATGCGCGCCGGCCGTGGAACCCGCCACGGAAGGCCCGGCCGCCGCGAAACGCAAACGCGCGCCCGCCGTGGAACCCGCCACGGAAGGCTCGGCCGCCACGAAACCCGCCGCCCCGGAAACCTCCACCACGGAACCCGCCGCCGCCACGCCGGACGAGCTGGACGCCCTCGTTGGCGGCAGCGCCGTTGTCGGCGCCCTTATGCAGGCCGGCCGCGGTCGGGGCGGCCGCGCGGGCCGGCACCAGGAAGATGACCAGCACGACGCTTGCGGCGAGCCAGGCGAGCAGGAGAGCGATCCGGCGCATGCGAGGCCTCCTCGACGATCCAGGTCCCCCTGTCGTTTTGGTTGCATGCGCGCCTTCGGAGCGCACTCCGGCCAAACCCTGATTTGCCGGTCGATTGTCCCGACCCCGCACAGTGCGCCCTTCCGGCCGCGCCGGCCAGGGCGTAGGAAGGAGCAATGGCGATAGTCCTGGCGATCTCCTCCCACGTGGCGCGTGGGCACGTGGGCCTTGCGGCCACCGTGCCGGCCCTGCAGCGCCTCGGTCACGAGGTGTGGGCCGTGCCAACCGTGCTGCTGGCGAGCCGTCCCGGCCTTGGCCGGCTGGCGCGCCACGAGAGGCCGCCGGCCGATCTCGCCGGCGCCCTGGCCGCCCTGGAAGCCGACGGCTGCTGGGGCGCGCTCGACGCCGTGCTGACCGGCTATTTCCCCTCGCCCCAGTCGGTGGCCGTCGCTGCCGACGCGGTGCGCCGGATCAGGGAGGCCAGGCCGACCGTGCCCGTCCTGGTCGATCCCATCCTCGGCGACGCGGGCCGCCTCTATGTGGCGGAGCCCACCGCCGCCGCCATCCGCGACCAGCTCCTGCCGCTTGCCACCATCGCCACACCGAACCTGTTCGAGCTTACGTGGTTGACCGGCGCGTCCACGGGCGCCCCAGCCGACACGGTGGCAACGGCGCGGCGGCTCGGCCCTCAGGCCGTGCTGGTCACGTCAGCGATCGAGACGCAGGAGCGCATCTCCACCCTGCTGGTCACGGCACAGGAAACCGTCGAGCGCTTCTCCTTACGGCGTGACGGTCTCCCCAACGGCGCCGGCGACCTGCTCGCCGGCCTGCTCCTCGGGCATGCCCTCAACGGCCGGAACCTGGAGACCGCGCTCGATGCGAGCCTCGCCGGTCTCGACCGAGTGCTCGCGGCCAGCGCGGGGCGCGCTGTGCTGGCGCTGTCGGCGCTCAACGGCGTTCGGCCCGATGAGGTGGAGTGACGCTGTGGATGCCAGTCCACGCGGGATCCGGGCATCGGGAAAGACACCGGATCGTGCCAACGGCACCGAAGGCCTCTGTCCTGCCCGAGGATGGGCCGTGCGCGGATAGCCAAAGATGTGAGGCCGCGCCTTTTCCCAGCGCGGAGGCGCCCACCCAACCCCTCGCCGTGGGTGAGCTTGCTGCATAACACCGTTGCTTTGGCGCGAGGCGCGGACCGTCGAGCGATTCCTCGCGCATGCCCAATCCTCGCCTTCAGGCTACCGCATTGGCGCCACGATCGCGGGGAGGTGGCCCAATTTTCCGCAGCCGCCGCAGCCGAGGTGCGGGCCGACCTCTGAGCCGGTTTCCCCTGTGATGCCAACATTATATGCGAGCTTCAGGCGTGTCCCTGAAGATAGAGCACCTCGCAACAGCGGCTCGGCCTCTCTTGCCTTGGTGCCCTACTCCCAGCGGCGGTCCGATGAGCCGGCGTCGGCGGTCACGGGGTGACCTCCGGAAACCCTAGAGATTTGCTCCCGAACTTCTGGATAAGCGAGGCAAGCGAATTGCCCGCCTCCCCACGACTCGCCCAGCGTCGGACATCTGAAAAAGGTCATAGCGGAGGTTATATGCAAGACCTACACAATCAGCCGACCCTCTTCTCCCAGATCACACTGAAGCATGGCCCGGTGGGCGTGCTCGGGCGCACCATTCTGGCGGCCGAGCAGCTGGCGCTCTCCAAGGGCGTGCACCTGTCTTTCGCTACCGGCCAGGAGCTGCTGGCGGTGAACGAGGCAAACCGCGCCACGTGGCTGCCGCTCATCAGCGTGTTCGATACCCGATTCAACGATCTCGACGAGCGCAACGCTTTCTTCGTTTTGGGCCGCGACGCGGCGGGCGAGGTGGTGGCCTGCCAGGCCGGGCGCCTCTACCAGTGGGACAGCAGCAACTTCAAGGAGGAGTGCGAGAGCCTGCGCATGTTCTATCGCGACCCAGAGGCGGGGATGCTGCCCGGCGAGGAATGGACGGTCACAGCCCTGGGGGCCAGAGGCGCCTCGGGCCGCGTGGCCTTCTCCGGCGCGGCCTGGTACCGCCGCGACTTTCGCGGCGTCGGGCTGGTGGAGTGGCTGCCGCGCCTCTCCCGGGCGCTGGCCAAGGGCCTGTGGGACACCGACGTGACGGTGACCGTCATGGCCGAGAACAACGTGAAGAGGGGCGTCTTCCCCCGCAACGGCTACCGCAACGGGGAATGGGCCGTTGAGGCCATCAACGGCCGCATGGGCACGCTGCGCTACGCGTTCCTTTGGTCCAAGTCGGATGAGATGGTTGAGGACCTGGAAGAGTTCTTAGGCAACCTGGTCCCGGAGCGTGACGCCGCGCTCAGAGCTGTTGGCGGAGAATAGCAGCCGCGTGCCATCGGCCGCCGTGCAGGGCAGCAGCAGGCGCCGGTAACGGCGCCGCACCCGCCCCAGCGACGGCCAGTAGATGCTGGCGTCGATGTCGGACAACACCGGGCTGTTGGAGTACAGCGCCGCCCGCTGCATGCGGGCGACCCAGCGCCAGTACGAGGTATCGGGCTGCTCCTCGATCGGTCGGCCGACGGCGGATTTGAACCAGGTTCTGTCGGGAACGTGCAATCCGTCGCCGATGGCGTCGATGACGAGCCCCTTGACCGCGCTCTCCCGCACCACGAGGTATCGCTTGAGGAGGCGGCGGGCGGCATAGTCGAAGAACGCCTGCTGATCGAAGCGGCCGTCGGTGCTGGCCCACAGCTCAGCCAGCCCGCGCAGCGGCGACTGGGCGGGCAGCTGGTCCACGGTGCAGGCCTTCTCGGTCACGTGCCGGCCGAAGTCGCGCCCCCGCGTAAGGTCCACCAGCCTGGCGATGGCGGCGCCCGCCGAGGTGCATACTTCCGCGGGCCTGGCGACGCCGACAAAGTCGATCAGGACGCGAGCGGGATCGCAGTCGCAGAGCCAGTAGAAGGCGGCGGCAAGAGCGACATCGGACACCACATCGACGTGCAGGCGCACCGCCACATTGGTGCCGGAGGCACGGCCGGCCACGAAGCCCAGGTTGCGGACGAGGCCTGCCGCCAAATCGGGATCGTAGCGGTGGCAATGCAGCTGCCGCCGCAACTCGGGGGAATGGGCGGCCCAGGTGTGACCGCGATCGTCGAACAGCAACCACTCACGCTGCCGCGGGTGCATCATGCGTATGTCCCTTGCCACACCCCCCTTGAGCCCACAGCCACCCGTCCAAGGTTTCCCCAGTTGCGATGTAAGCACAAGTAGCGTGCAAAATGTAGCGCCCCCGACCGGACCGCATCCGGCGGGCTTCTGCTATGCATTTATAGGCTGACAGTGAAAGACGCCGGGCTGCAGCGGAGCGCAATTGCGGCGGAAGGTAAACGGACCGACCGGTGAATTTGCCGGTGCAGATGCCGCTTCTGGCGGCAGTTTGCCGGCGGCGTTGCGTTTTCCGCCGCCGGGAGCCTGCGTGGAGAAGGGAGAGGCCGGCTACCCGCGCCCTCTCCAGCCGTTCACGAACGGACCCCAGATGTTGGAGAAGTCGTCGGTCCAGGCGCTCAGGCCGCCGTCCTCCAGGTCGCTCACCCCGGCGAGCGAGCGGAAGGGCTGCAGCGCGGCCTCGCTCTTGGCGAAGATCACGTTGGACGAGATCGACTGGGCGTAGCCGCCGCTGGCGGCCCGGTCCGTCACGACGATCCCCGCGCTCCCCTCGGGCAGCTCCTTCTGGATGGCGGCCAGCACCGAGTTGAGGTCGAGGTAGCGGTTGGAGGTGTGCAGCAGCACCACGCCGTCCGGCTTCAGCTTGGACAGGAACAGCTCCACCGCCTCCTTGGTCAGCATGTGCACCGGAATGGCGTCGGACGAGAACGCGTCGATGATCAGGAGGTCGAAGCTCGCGTCCTTCTCCTTGGCCATGGTCAGCCGCGCGTCGCCGATGGCGATATCGATGTTCGGCTGGCACTTGGTGATGAACGAGAAGTTCTTCGGATTGCTGGAGATCTTGATGACCGTGGGATCGATCTCGAAGAATCTCCAGGTCTCGCCCTCGCGCTTGTGGCAGGAACTCGATCCGGTCCCCAGGCCGACGATGCCGTAGCGGCCCTTCTCGCCCTTGGCTGCCAGGGTCTCGCGCCGCTTGGCGATCATCTGCCCCATCGGGCTGCCAGGATAGTAGTAGGTGGTCGGCGTGGTGTCGTCGACCGACTGGCCGTCCTCGTCCAGGAAGCGCTGCGAGCCGTGCAGCGTGGTGCCGTGCATCAGGACGCGGAAGGTACCGGTCGGGTCCCCTGCCTCCTGCACCCGGTAGACGCCGAAGAAGCTCCTCTGCGCGTCGCCCTGCCTGACGTTGGAGGGCAGCCAGACCAGGGTGAGACACATCAGCAGCGCCGTCAGCACCTGGCGTGGCCCGTGCTTGACGTTCGCCAGCAGGACGATGGCGAGCGCGATCACGACCAGCGACGCCGAGCCCCACTGCACGGGGGAAACGCTGAAATAGCGGTAGACGAACATGGGCAGCTCGCGGATGGCCAGCAGGCCAGCCGCCGCGATCAGCCACAGCACGATCAGCTCGTCCTTCAGCTTCTCCTTGTCCCTGGGCAGGCTGAGAGCGCCCGGCCGGCAGGCCATGGAGAGGGCGAGCAGCAGCGGATACTCGTAGACCTCGGTGAAGATTTTGGGCGCCACCAGCGCGGTGAACATGCCGCCGAGAGCGCCGCCCAGCGACATCCACAGATAGAACTCGGTCAGGTACGCCGGCGCGGGGCGCGCCTCGTAGAGCGTACGGTGCGCCAGCATCGCCGTGGTGAAGAACACTGCGACGCCGGTGGCGCTGGTCACGAACCAGCTGTTGTTGCGCGCCTGCGACAGGGCGAACAGCACCACCGCCAGCGCAATGAGGTGCAGGAACAGAAGCGCCTCGCGCGAGATCAGCGGCCGGTCGCGGAATACCAGGACGAAGGTGAGGAGGTAGAGCGCGAGCGGAATCACCCACAGGAGCGGGGCGGAGGCCACGTCGGTGGTGGTCTGCACCGTGAACGCCGTCATCAGGCCGGCGGGAACGAACGCCAAGCCGATCCAGCTCAGCCGCTTGCCGAGCGTCGGCGCTGCCCCGGCCGCCTCCGCCGCGGTTGCCGGCGCTGCCGCCGTCTCGGGCACGCCGCCCGCCTGGGCGCCGCGCATCAGGAAGAACGAGCCGCCGATGGCCAGCACCAGCAGAACATATGCGTAGGCCCACAGGTGGCTGAGCTGGCTCACGCCGAACGTGGGCTCCAGTATGGTGGGGTAGGCGATCAGGGCGATCAGGCTGCCGAGGTTGCTGGCCGCGTAGAGGAAGTAGGGGTCGCGGGCATCGGGGTGGCCGCTCCTTGCAAACCACGCCTGCAGCAGCGGGGCATTGGCTGACACTGCCATGAACGGCAGGCCGATGGAGACGGCGAACATGCCGAGCTGCCAGAGGTAGGGCTCGCCCTGGGGAGGCTCGCCCACCCAGGTGGCGATGTGGATGGGCAGGCTCAGCAGCGCCAGTGCGCACACGCCCAGGTGGACGATGCCGGTGAGGTGTGCGGGCACCTTGTTGATGAGCAGGTGGGCGTAGAGGTAGCCGACCAGCAGCGCCCCCTGGAAGAAGAACACCGACACCGACCACACCGACGGCGATCCGCCGAGCACGGGCAGCGCCATCTTGGCGAACATCGGCTGGATCGCGAACAGCAGGAGCGCAGAGAGGAAGATGGTGGACGTGAACGCCCACATCATCGCCGGTGCATTCTTGGCCAGCTCGACCAGGAACGGCGGCACCGTTCCGGCGGCGGTCTTGCCGATGCTATTGTCGGTCATCCCTTCAACCTTCCCCTTGGTGCGGACGGGCGCCCCGCGGCGGGACGGCCGCGGCCCTGGCGCTCGCTACGCTGAAGTAACAGCAGACGATCGGTGCTGCGCTCATCTCCGGGCCAAAGCCTGGGCACCGCGACCTCCTGGCCGTCCGTTTATCAAAATCGGACTTGTCGGGCTTGGTCCCAGCAGCTCGCAAAGCCTACGGTTTCGTAATGCTTGCGCGCGGTTTTTCGACGGACAGACCGCCCGCCGATGCTTTCCAACGGCTTGGCTTCTAAGAGCAAAGCCGCGGCGCCGTCAAGGTGAGAGCGCGTCGCCCGATCGGCACAACGCCGCTGTCGCCGCGTTGACGGGCTAGGGCTTGGTCGACTGGAGCGAGCCGGTGGACACGGGGCTGGTGCCGGCGGGGATGGTATCCGTCTTGGAGCCGGAGCGAGGCTCCAGCAGCCATGCCATGCCGCTGAACCACTGGTTGTTCCTGGGCAGCAATCTCTGGTTGAGCTCGACCCACAGCGTCCGCGAGGTGATGCT
>DATMZP010000357.1:0-7751 GCA_035573595.1 Hyphomicrobiaceae bacterium | reverse complement strand
ACCAAGATTAGGGGGCCTGGAGAAGGAAGCATGGCACGAGCGAGATCGCCGGAGAGGTCCGCCCCGGCGCTGCACAGAAAAATATTGAGCCCCGGCGTTTACCTTTGGCGCATGTTCGTCTTCCTGGTGCTCGTGGGCTTGGTGGTGGCGCTGCTGCACGAGCGGCTGTGGAGCGCCATGCTGCAGAATCCGGGCCTCAACTTCCTGATCTGCTTCGTGCTGGTGGCCGGTACCTTCTACGCCTTCTCGCAGGTGGTGCGCCTCTACCCCGAGATCCGCTGGCTCAACGCCTTCCGCATTGCCGATCCGGGGCTCGCCATCTCGGCCCGGCCGGTGCTCCTGGCTCCGATGGCCACCATGCTGCGCGACCGCTCCGGGTCGCTGTCGCTGTCGGCCACATCCATGCGCTCCATCATGGACTCCATCGCCTCCCGCCTCGACGAGGCGCGCGACACCGGACGCTATCTCGTTGGCCTGCTTGTGTTCCTCGGTCTGCTCGGCACCTTCTGGGGCCTGCTCGACACTATCTCGTCGGTGGGCCTTACGATTAGCGCCATCGACATGCGCGCCACCGACAGCGTCACGGTGTTCGACGAGCTGAAGCGCGGCTTGGCCGCGCCGCTGCGCGGCATGGGCACCGCGTTCGCCTCCTCGCTGCTGGGCCTCAGCGGCTCCCTCGTGCTCGGTTTCTTGGAGCTGCAGGCGGGCCACGCCCACAGCCGCTTCTACAATCAGCTGGAGGAATGGCTGTCCGGCATCACCGAGCTGGCCCCCGGCGGGTCACAGACCAGCGACTACGCCAGCCGCCAGCTCTACGCCGCGATCCACGACATGCACCGCGCCGTGCTCGACCTCAACGAGCGGGTCGGCTCCATCCCGAGGGCGGACGGCGCCGCTGGCGGGGGTGCGGACGAGGCCGTGCGGGATCTGGCCAAGGGCGTCGACAGCCTCGTGCGCCAGATGCGCGCCGAGCAGAAGGTGGTGCGCGAGTGGGTGGACGAGCAGGCCGCCCAGCAGTCGGAGGTGGCGACCGTGCTCAAGGAGCTGGCGGCCAGCGTGCCGAGGAAGGGCTAGAGGATGGCGCTCTCGCGCTCACGCCGGTCGGGTGGCGGCCACGACCTGTTCTGGCCGGGCTACGTGGACGTTCTGTCCACGCTGCTGATGACGTTCGTGTTCCTGCTGTCCGTGTTCATGGTGGCGCAGTTCTATGTGAGCCAGGAGTCCTCGGGCAAGGACACGGCGCTGCGCCGTCTGCAACGGCAGCTCGCCGAGCTCACCAACCTCCTGAACCTGGAGAAGGGGCAGGGCAAGAAGAGTCAGGACGAACTGGTGTCGCTGCAGTCCATGTTGGCGACGCTCAAGGCCGACAACGAGAGGCTGACGGGGCAGGTGGGCCTTGGCGGCGAGAAGGATGCCCGCATCTCCGCCCTTACCAAGGACCTCGCGGACAAGAGCCTCCTCACCAACGAGGCGCAGGCCAAGGTGGACCTGCTCAACCAGCAGCTGCTCCAGCTACGCCGGCAGATGGCGGCCCTGCAGGAGGCCATCAACGCCTACGACGTGAAGGACAAGGACAGCCAGCTGCGCATCGCCGACCTCGGCGCCCGCCTCAACACGCTCCTCGCCAAGCAGGTGCAGGAGCTGCAGCGCTACCGCTCCGACTTCTTCGGCCGCCTGCGCGAGCTGCTGCGCGACCGCAAGGACATCCGCGTCGTCGGCGACCGCTTCGTATTCGAATCGGAGGTCTTGTTCCCCTCCGGCCAGGCGAGCCTGACGGTGGAGGGCCTCGCCTCCATCGACCAGCTGGCGACGGCGATCACCGAGCTGGAGAGGAGCATCCCGCCCGGCATCGACTGGGCGCTGCAGGTGGACGGCCACACCGACGTGCGGCCGATCTCCAGCCCCCTGTTCCCGTCTAACTGGGAGCTGTCCAGTGCCCGCGCCACCACGGTGGTGAAGTACCTGATCAGCCGCGGCGTCTCCCCGCGCCGACTGGTGGCGGCCGGCTACGGCGAGTTCCAACCGCTCGAGGATGGCCTCACAGAAGACGTCCTGCGCCGCAACCGGCGCATCGAGCTAAAGCTCACCAACCGTTAAGGGTAACGCAACCCGGCCGGCAGGATTGATGGCGTAGAGTATCAAGATCGGTACCGGTTTCCCGATCTGGTATTCCCGAGCTGGCGCACGACAGGAGCACGAGGGCCCGACCTTGCTCGACTGGTTCTTCAGAAGCGGCAGCCGCAAGCGGATGATCGACTGGCTCGGGCTCGATGCGCGCATCGACTCTGGCCTGGCCTCGGCCTGGGAGAACGCGAAGGACCGCTACGACGCCTTCTCCAGCTTCTTTGCCCGCTTCCGCCTGACCGGCTGGCGGCGCGGTCTCGCCGAGCTGGTCTCCGAAGGGCTCACCCTCGCCGTCGGCGGCCTTGCGGTGCTTTACGTCGTGGCCATCCCCGCCCTCACCGAGTTTGACGAGAAGCGCATCACCACCGGCCGCTACGCGGTCACCTTCGTGGACCGCAACGGAACCGAGATCGGCCGGCGCGGCATCCTGCACAACGACGCAGTGTCCCTGGAGGAGATCCCCGACCACCTGATCAAGGCGACGCTGGCCACGGAGGACCGCCGGTTCTTCGAGCACTTCGGCATCGATGTCCTCGGAACGATGCGCGCACTCGTCGAGAACGCCCGCGCCAACGACGTGGTGCAAGGCGGCTCGTCCATCACCCAGCAGCTGGCCAAGAACCTGTTCCTGTCCAACGAGCGCTCGCTGGTGCGCAAGATCAAGGAGGCGTTCCTCGCCCTGCTGCTGGAGGCGCGTTTCACCAAGCCCCAGATCCTCAAGATGTATCTGGACCGCGCCTACCTGGGCGGCGGCGCCTTCGGGGTTGAGGCCGCGTCGCAGTTCTATTTCGGCAAGTCCGTGCGCGATATCAACCTCGCGGAATCGGCGGTGCTCGCCGGCCTGTTCAAGGCGCCGACCAAATTCGCTCCGCACATCAACCTGCCGGCCTCGCGGGCGCGCACCAACGACGTGCTGAACAACCTTGTCGAGGCCGGCTATATGAGCGCGGGCCAGGTGCACGCCGCCCGCCTCAACCCCGCGCGGGTGATGGAGCCGCAGCAGTCGCAGAGCCCGGACTGGTTCCTCGACTGGGCGTTCGAGGAGGTGCAGCGCATCGCCGAAGGCAAGGGCAGCTACGTTCTCACCGCCCGGGTCACGGTGGACCTCGACATGCAGCGCGCCGCCCAGGAGGCGCTCGTGACGACGCTGCGCTCGGCGGGGGCGCGCTCGAACCCGTTCTCGGGCGCCATGGTGGCCATGGACCCCGACGGCGCGGTGCGCGCCGTCGTCGGCGGCATCGACTACGGCGAGAGCCAGTTCAACCGCGCCACCAACGCCCGCCGCCAGCCCGGCTCCTCCTTCAAGGTCTACGTCTACGCCACGGCGCTGGAGAACGGCTACACGCCGCGCTCGCTGGTGCGCGACGCCTCCGGCAGCTGCGGCAACTGGGCACCCAGGAACTACTCCGGCAGCGGCGGGTCCGGGCGCTCCCTGACCCTGACGGATGCCTTCAAGGTGTCGCTCAACACCACCGCCGCCGACCTCTCCTTCAAGGTCGGCCGTGACAAGGTGCTGGAGATGACACGCCGGCTTGGGGTCGTCGGCGTCAGACGCACCTGCTCGATGGCGCTGGGGGACACCGGCATCACGGTGCTGCAGCACACCGCCGCCTACGCCACGTTCGCCAACGGCGGCAAGCTCACCCGGCCCTATGCCGTGCTGGAGCTTACCAACTCCAAGGGCGAGGTGATCTACTCGCGCGAGCGCG
The DNA here is from genome assembly GCA_035573595.1 of Hyphomicrobiaceae bacterium. GTDB lineage: Bacteria > Pseudomonadota > Alphaproteobacteria > Rhizobiales > Hyphomicrobiaceae > AWTP1-13. Next base: position 3,918 of record DATMZP010000357.1, on the reverse strand, counting down.
ACGAGCCGGAGGCGCCGCAGGTGATCGACCGCCGCGTGGTCGAGATGATGAACCAGATGATGCTGGCGGTGGTGACCGAGGGGACCGGCCGGAGGGCCATACTCGACTTCACGCACGCGGTCGGCAAGACCGGCACCAGCTCCGGCTGGCGCGACGCGTGGTTCGTGGGCTTCACCGGTGCGCTGGTGGCGGGCGTGTGGGTGGGCCACGACGACTTCCGCCCCATGTGGCTGGCTGGCGGCGGCGTCACGGGCGGCACCTTGCCAACCCAGGCGTGGCACGCCTTCATGTCGGTGGTGCACACCAACCGGAACATCCCCACCATCGTCGGGCTGACGCCGCATCCCGCCCAGGTGGCGGAGCAGCAGCGCCTGGCCGAGCTTAAGCGCACCGACCCGTCGCTGGCCCAGGCCCAGATGGCCCACGCCACCCAGAAGAAGTCGAGCATCATGGCCGACCAGACACGCGACGCGCTGCGCCGGCTCGCCGACGGCATGCGCCGAGCCGGCAGTCCGCCGCCGACACCTGTCAGCTCCACCCCCGTAAGCACCGTGGCACCTGCGCAGCCCGCGTCCCCCGGCGCGGGCGAGCCCAACAAGGCCGCGCCCAAATAGGGCCGCCGTACGGGTGGCGGGAGGCATGCTTTGAGCCGGTTCAAGAAGGTCCTGCTGAACCTTGCCCTGCTCATCGGCATCGCGCTGGGCGGCGGCCTTGCCTCGGCCTGGTACGTGATCGAGGCCGGCTCGCGGCTCTCCACGCGCAGCTTCGGCCCGTGGGTGACGTGGCCCTCCGCCGGCCGGCCCGAGGCCGACCCCTATACGCGCGCCCACGTGGCCCGCAATGCCGAGCTTCCCCTTTCGTCCACGGCCGAGCTGACCTTCCGGGCCAAGACCGACAACCGCGGCGCATGGCTCACCTCGGGATGCGACTACGCCGTGGTGATGGAGGAATTCGACCCGGTCTGGTGGGATCTGGCCGTCTACGATCTGCAGGGCCGGCTCGCTCCCAACGCCGCCGACCGGCACGCTTTCAACAGCAGCACGGTCATGCGCGACATCGACGGACGCACCGTCATCACGGTGGCCCGCGACGCGCGGCCCGGCAACTGGCTGCCGAGTGGGCGCGGCAACCGCGTCGTCCTTGTCCTCACCATTCAGGACGCGAACATGGCCAACGCGATCCACACCGGGGCCTCGCCGAGGTCGATGCCGGAGATCGTGAGGACGGGATGCCGGTGAAGGAGATCTCCCTCGACGCGCTGCGCCAGCGCCTGCCCCAGCTCTTGAGCCACGGCCAGCGCCAGCTCGCGAAGCTGCCGTTCCGGTTCCGGGAGTCGCAGCTCGGGGCGACGATCACCCGATGGGTGAGCTGGCGCATGGTGGCGGCGGCGGTCCTGCTGGGCGGCATCGTGCACATCGGCGCCACCTTCATCGCTGCCCTGTCCGCCACCGGCCAGGCCTATCGGCAGCTCGCCGACAGGCTGCCCCCCAACAGCATGACCGTGCTGCCGCTGCAGGCGCCGGGCCGGCAGATTCTCCCCTTCCTGCCGCCCGACATGCTCTACGCCATGTGCCGCTACGACTTGAGCGGCGGATCGGTGGCCGTGAGCGCCGGCGTGCTCGACGCCGGCTGGGCGCTCTCGCTGCACACGCCTGACGGCCGCAACCTCTACGTGCTGCCCGGCCAGCCGCAACGCCGCGTCGATGTGTCGTTCGTGATCGTCCCCACCGGCCCCGATGCGCCCCCGCCGCCGCGGCGCGAGAGCCCCGCCGACACCCAGATCGCCTCGCCCACCCTCGACGGCGTTGCAATCCTTCGCGCCCCGATCCGGGGCCTCGCGTGGATGGCCGAGACCGAGGCCGTCCTACGGACGGCGCGCTGCACGCCGGTCAATTAGGCCCCGTGGCGCCCGAACGTCCCTGACGCATCAAGCCGAACCAAGCCGATTGCCGGGCGGGTCTGCAATTCCGCAGCCTCGACAGGATCGCTCACCCCCTAGACGCCTGTCAAAGGTCGCCTGGGCTTGCTGCAATAGAACGGATGCACCTTCGGTGGATGGAGCACCTCACGTCGTTGGTGGAAAATGGAATGTTCCCCCTGCCGCGAAGGACGATCAACCGAGAGCTGCCCATAGCTCCGCTGGACAATTCGCCCGACTTGGGATCGAATTGTACCGTCTCGCGGTATTCGAGCGGTCCGCGCAGAACGACGGACGCCGATGTCGATTGGGGAGGAAAGCGAGCGGGACCGCTTTCGGTGCATCAGACGTGGTTCACGCTTCTTCGAGGAGTCAGTGGAGCGCGCATCGCAAGCATCAGTGGCGCTGTGACCTGGGCTGAATACTGGAACGAAGAGACGACGATTTACGTCAGTGCCCACCACAGGTGCGTGCACTACGAGACGATCGCGCGCGACGTCCTCAAGTACGTGCCGGGCCCTGGCGCGCGCGTCGTAGACTACGGGTGCGGTGATGCGCTCTCAGCACATCAGGTGGCTGCCGCGTGTGGTCATCTCTTCCTCTGCGACGGCGCGTCGACGGTGCGAAGCCGGTTGGCAGCCCGATATGCGGGCTGGCCGAATGTTTCGATCATTACTCCAGAGCAATTCGAACAGCTCGATCCTGGCACCATTGACACGGTAGTCATCAATTCTGTGGTTCAATATCTGTCTGCGGCGGAGTTTGCCCGACTTCTCGCGATCTCCCGGGACAAATTGAGCCGCGGTGGACGGTTGGTACTCGGTGACATCATTCCAAGGAACCTCAGTCTTCTCCGCGATGCAATGGAGCTCTTCAAGTTCGCCGGTGCAAATGGCTTCTTGCTCTCAACCGCCACGGGCCTCCTGAAATCGTGTTTCTCCACCTATCCGCGGGTCCGGCGAGAAGCCGGGATTCTACAATTCAATGAGACGGAAATCCTTCGAGAACTGAAGCAGGCTGGCTTCACGGCCGAGCGCCATCCCAACATCGGGCACAACGCGGCCCGCATGACGTTCCTGGCCGCCGTGGAGAACAGTGAAGAGATCACACCCCCCGAGGGACGCCTTGAGCTGGCCGAGGCCGGGCTCGCCGGACGTTCCCAGGCGGCGGGGCATCATAGACCATGTGCGGGTCGGCAAGCGGCCGGAGCGCGTGCTGCGGCAGGGCCTGCGTTTGCGCCGGCGGACTACCGTCTCTCCTTTGGCGTGTTCGCTGGCCTATGGCTGCTCCTGTCTTTGCCGTGGCTCAGCGGTGCGGTGACGATACCGTATGACGCCAAGGCTCTATTCCAGGCGCAGCTTCAATTTCTCGCCAATGCGCTGCATTCGGGCCAGTCGCCCTTGTGGAATCCCAGCACGTTCATCGGTGTCCCCCAGATCGCCGATCCCCAGTCCTTGATCTTTTCGCCGGCGATCCTGCTCGCGTATCTCGAGAAGATTCCAAGCTTCAGAGAACTCGATGCCTTCGTGCTGTTGATATTGGGCTTGGGCGGGGTTGCGACCCTGAAGTTCAATCAGGACAGGGGCTGGCATCCGGCAGGTGGTGTCGTGGCGGCAATCGCGTTCGCGTTCGGCGCATCGGCCGCCTGGCGCATCCAGCACATTGCACAGATCCAGAGCCTGGTCTTCTTCGCCGTGACGTTGTGGCTGCTCGCACGCGCGCTCGATCGATCCTCGGTGCCCTACGGCGCGCTGGCAGGCCTCGCCGGTGGTCTCATGGTGGTGGAGCCCAACCAGGTCGCGCTTCTCGGCTGCTACGTATTGGCGGGCTATTGCGCCAGCCACTGGCTGCTGGCCGCCGAGCCGCGACTCTCCCTACGCAGGAGCCTCCGCCCCTTGGCATGCGGCGCCGTGGTCGGCATCTCGTTCGCGGCGCTGCCGGTGCTCTTAACCTATCTCTTCCTCCACGTGTCCAACAGACCCGAAATTGCATTGAGCGAG
>DATMZP010000356.1:0-9101 GCA_035573595.1 Hyphomicrobiaceae bacterium | reverse complement strand
GATCTCTCGATCGCCGGCGAGGTCGTCGGCTGCGTCGCCGTGAGCGAGCCGGGCGGCGGCTCGGACGTCGCGGCGCTGAAGACGACGGCGCGCAAGGACGGCGGCGACTACGTCATCGACGGCGGCAAGATGTGGATCACCAACGGCACCCAGGCCGACTGGATATGTCTGCTCGCCAACACCTCCGACGGCCCGGCGCACCGGAACAAGTCGCTGGTCTGCGTGCCCATGAATGCCAAGGGCGTGACAGTGGCACGCAAGCTCGACAAGCTCGGCATGCGCGCCTCCGACACGGCGCAGATCTTCTTCGAGGACTTGCGCGTGCCGCAGCGCAACCGCATCGGCGAGGAGGGGGCGGGCTTCACCTACCAGATGCTGCAGTTCCAGGAGGAGCGGCTGTGGTCCGCCGCATCCGGCCTCATCGTCAAGGAGCGTATGATCGAGGAAACCATCGAATACACCCGCGAGCGCCGGGCCTTCGGCCGGCCGGTGCTCGACAACCAGGTGGTGCACTTCCGGCTGGCGGAGCTCAAGACCGAGGTGGAGGCCTTGCGTGCCCTCGTCTACCGCGCCGGCGCCCTGATGCTGAACGGCGAGGACGTGACCATGCTGGCCTCCATGGCGAAACTGAAATCCGCCCGCCTGGCGCGCGAGGTGGCCGACACGTGCCTCCAGTATTACGGTGGCATGGGCTACATGAGCGAGACGCCGATCAGCCGGAGCTACCGCGACGTGCGCCTGTGGTCGATCGGCGCCGGCGCCGACGAGATCATGCTGTCGATTATCGCCAAGCGGATGGGGATCCTGCCGGGGAGGAGAGATTAGAGCCGTCGGTAGTCGGCGAAATCACGGGATTTGACTGGGGAGGAAGAAGACAGGTCGATGGCTGCTGGGCCCGGCGCCCGACTGCCGTCGCCCGACTGCCGCTCCCAAACGTGATCCCTGAAACCTGAAATTAAACACTTTTTAGGGGAACTGGGGTTCAGTCAGGCCAGCAGGTGAAAGGGAACGCGCCATGCGCAGAAGTCTGTGTGCCGTCTCGATGGTCGGCCTTCTTGCCGCGTCCACGACGGTCGCATCCGCGCCCGCGGCCGCCGGGCACGACGAGAACCCCGACGGCTACGGATTTTATACGCGGCTCGCCGGCAAGCGCGGGGCTCACCGCTACGACCCGCGCTCCTGGTACTATCGCCAGCCCGGCTTCTACCCCAACTACTCGTCCAACTACTGGGTGCCCCGGTCGCACATGCGCTACCGGCATCGCTACACCTACTACGGGCCGAAATACCAATACTACCCGGCCTGGGGCTATCCCTACTGGGGCCATCCCGAGCCCGGCTGCTGCCGCTGGGACTGGCTTGGGGGCCGATGAGGAGCCGGTGAGGCGGGACACGCGCAGGTTGTCGCGTTCACGCCATATTCATATGCTGCACAGCGTAGTGTTCCGGCGACGCAAGCCGTCGCCGATCCGCGTTTCGCGCATAGGACGAATTTCGATCGTTTAACGGTTCCGAATCGTCCAACGATCACGGCTAGACGCCCGCTCCGCAGCGGGCACGGGAGACAGAGCTATGATGAAGAAGATTATGCAGGGCGCCGCGGCACTGGCGCTGGCCGCCGGCATCTTTGCGGCCGCGGCGCAGGATGCCGATGCATACGGCCGCGGCCGCGGTGGCGGCGTTGCGGCCGGCGTTGCCATCGGCACCATCCTGGGCCTGGGCATCGCCGGGGCTTATGCTGGCCCGCGGTATTACGACGGCCCGGCCTGCTACGCCGGCCCGCGCCACTGCGACTACGTGGGCCGCAGCTGCTGGTTCAACCGCTATGGCGAGCGCATCTGCCGCGGCGGCGAGTACCGCTGCTGGCGCGAGCGCGTCTGCGACTGATCCCGCACGGCCTCCCGTCGCTTCGAAAGGTGCCGCCCCTGGGTCACCCCTGGGGCGGCGCCTTCTTGCGTTGCATGGCCGGCTAGCGTTCGAGAGGGCGCAGGCCGAGCCGGACCGCCGCCGCCCAGTGCAGCGCCACCGCCGCGGCGTTCGAGACGTTGAGGCTGGCGAAGGCGCCATCGGTCGCGATGCGCGCAAGCCGGTCGCAGCGCTCGCGGGTGAGTTGCCGCAGCCCCCGGCCTTCGGCGCCGAGCACCAGGGCGAATTGGCCAGGCAAGGCTGCGTCCTCCAGCCTGTCCGTCGCGCTGCCGTCGAGCCCGATCACGCTGAAGCCGACCTCCTTCAGCTCGGCGAGCGCGCGGGCGAGGTTCTGAACCAGCGCCACCGGCACCTGCTCCAGGGCGCCCGAGGCCGATTTGGCCAGCGCGCCATCGAGCGGCGGACTGTGGCGGCGCGTCATCACCAGGCCGGCGGCGCCGAACACGGCGGCCGAGCGCAGGATGGCCCCGACGTTGTGGGGGTCTGTCACCTGGTCGAGGACCAGCACCGGCCGGCTGGCAGCGCCGACCGCCAACTCCGCCAGCGTGGGCTCCGGCAGGGGCTCGGCCTCGGCCAGGGCGCCCTGGTGCACAGTATCGGCACCCAGGCGGCGATCCAGGTCCCTGGGCAGCACCCGCTCATGCGAGACCGGTCGGGTGGCAAGGGCCGCCTGGAGCCGGTGCTCGGCATTGTCGGTCAGGTAGAGCCTGTGAATCGTGCGCCGCGGATTGCCCAGCGCCGCCTCCACGGCGTGGATGCCGAAGATGTGGACCAGCCCGCCTTCCGCGCCGGCGGACACACCGCTCCGCCTGAAGGCGGCGTAGGCGCGCCTCCGTTGCTGCGACTGTCGCGATGACTGTGCCTGGCGCCCGTCCGACATGCGAGAGATGGCGAGTGGTGAGACTCAGGAAAGCGTACATGACACGCGCCGTCTCCACCACCGAAGATGGAAACCACAGCGTCACATGCTACATCCCGCTCTTCACCATCTCAGCACTCGCCACTCAGTATCAGTACTTCCTCATGGGCGCCGCCGGCGTTGGGAACGGGTTGCCCAGCGGAACGATGACGCGCGTCCACAAGCGGGTGTCCTCGCCGCCAAAGTTGTCCTGCGAGACACCCGTTGTGAGGTAGGTCTGCAGGGTGACGGGGCCGAAATCGTAGCCCACGAGACCGCCGACGTTCCACTGACGCTGCAGCTGGTATTGCGGGCTCGGGTGGTTGAGATCCCAGGAGGCGTAAGCCACCGGGCCGAACTCCCACTTGCCGAACTTCTTGGTGGCCGTCAGGTCGAGGTTGAGGGCGTCCGGATTGCAGCCGTTTGCCGGGAAGGGCGCCGGACACGCCGATATTTGCGGCCGGTCGGTGAAATGGTCGGCGTGGTTCATATAGACGACGGCGGCAGTGAGGTTCCAGCCGTTGGCCGTGTAGCTCACCCCGATCGCGTGGTTGAGAGAGGTATCGCTCCAGGCCAAGCTGTCATGGACATCGAAATATGCCCCGAAGCGGTAGCTGACGCCCCATCCGCCTCCCAGATCCCAGGCAAGCTGGCCAAAGAACGCGGGATTGTACCAGCTGGCGTTATAGGGCCCGCCGTCGACGACGCCCGACTCCAACGCAGGGGTGGCCGCTATAAACTGCAGCCTGCCACCCAAGATCGTCCAGGGCGTCGACCAGGCAATGACGGGGATCGTGACGCCGCTGCAGGTGTTGTTCGGGTCCGTATCCCGGCAGCCCCAGTCCGCAGTGTTGACGAAATAGAAGCCGGGAGGGAGAGGGGCGCCAATGGCGAGCCCCACCAGCTCGCCGGGTTGCGTCACGGACCCCGCAAAACTGGGGGAGCTTGAACAGAGCGACAGCGCCCCCGCCGCCGCCATTGCCATCAACTTGCTTCTCATTTGCGTGTCTCCAATGCAGGGCCGCCTGGGCCTCACGCCCGACCGCAAGGCCCGCGCCGTCGGCGTCCAGCGCCGACTCTGAACGCACCCGCACCCGACTGTGTGCTGTCGAAGTCGCGACTCGCTTTACGAGATCCCCGGTAGCCTCGCCCCACGCGGGGCTCGGCGTCCGGGATGACGGGTGGATTGCTCTTGCTGCCCGGCCGCTCGGCGGCATCTCGAAGCCGGCATCCGCCCGGCGCACACGAGTTGTTGCGCCTACGCCGACTCACAACTTACAGTTGCACACTTACCGTGCGTCGCCTGCCGAAGGCAAATGCGCCGTCGGCGGAATCGACAGCCCAGGGCAGGGCATGCGCGTCTTTCCGGCAAGGTGTGACGCGGGCGCATCAATCCGAATGCGCCGCGTCCCGGGCGAAGGCCGGTCTTTCAGCCGCCTCTATCGATGGGGGTAGATCGCAACCCCGAGGGCGACGACCAGGATCGTCACGACGATCACGAATACCAGAAACGGAACATCGATGGGATCCCGGTTGTCCATGCTGCCTTGCCTCCTTGCGCGTCGCTTCCCGTTCCGCGCCGCTGTCCCTCAAACGCGGGCCGCGCGGTTGCCACGAGAATACGACGGCGCCCTCAAGTCGCAAAGCGCGGTGCAGGGCGTCCGGGACGATGATGGTCGGTTGACAGTCCGATGAAAGTCGCCGGGATACCCGTCATCCCGGAAGCCGAGCGAAGCGAGGCTATCCGGGACCTCGCGAGAGCGAGTCGCACGCCTTTACGAGGTCCCGGATCGGGAGCGACTGCTCGCCTGCGGCTCGCGTCGCTCCGTCCGGGATGACGGGTGGTCAGGGCTGACCGCGCTTGCCACGCGTGCCCGCCGGGCGTTAACGAGGGGCCATGGATCCGTCACCCCGACGCCTCGCCGGCCGCCTCGCCCTCATTACCGGAGCCACTCGCGGCATTGGTCGGGCCGTGGCCTTGGCCTACGCCCGGGAAGGCGCTCACGTCATCCTGGCGGGCCGCACTGTCGGCGCCCTGGAGGAGGTGGACGACGAGATCCGCGAGATCGGCGGCGCCGCCACGCTGCTCACCCTCGACCTGAAGCGCCAGGACAAGATCGACGCGCTCGGGCCGACCATCTACCAGCGCTGGCAGAAGCTCGACATCCTGGTGGGCAACGCCGGCATCCTGGGGCCGCTCTCGCCGCTGGGCCACGTGCCGGCCGAGACCTGGGACGAGGTGCTGCAGGTGAACCTCACCGCCAACTGGCGCCTGATCCGCACCCTCGACCCGCTGCTGCGCGCCTCCGACGCCGGCCGCGCCATCTTCGTCTCCTCGGGCGTGGCCGCGCGCCCGCGCGCCTACTGGGGCCCCTACGCCGTATCCAAGGCCGCCCTGGAGGCGCTGGTGCGCACCTACGCCGACGAGGTGGCCAACACGCCCGTCCGGGTCAACCTGGTCAATCCGGGCCCTACCCGCACAAAGCTGCGCGCCCAGGCGTATCCAGGAGAGGATCCGGCCACCCTGCGCACGCCGGAGGATATTGCGGAGGCCTTCGTGCGCCTGGCGGAGCCCGCCTGCACCGACAACGGCCGCCTGCTCGACCTGCCGACGGGCGAGGTGCGGTAGCTCCGCCCCGCTGACCGCCCGCAGCAGCAAAAGCGCCGGCCGGTTTTGGCTGCGCCACCCTGCGTGATAGGTTGCGCCCATGTTCACCGGCATCATCAGCGATCTCGGCACAGTGGCGGCGCGGGACGGCGGGCGGTTCGCGATCCGTTGCGGCTACCCTGCGGAGAGCATCGCGGTGGGCGCCTCCGTCGCCTGCGACGGCGCGTGCCTGACCGCGGTCGAGGTGACGCCCGAGCCGGGCGCCGGCTGCACCTTCACGGTCGATGTCTCCAACGAGACGCTGGCCAAGACCACGCTGGACGAATGGCAGCCCGGCCGACGGGTCAACCTGGAGCGGGCACTCAAAGCCGGCGAGGAGCTGGGCGGACACCTGGTGGCCGGCCATGTGGACGGCGTGGGGCGCATTGTAGATATGCGCGATGACGGCGAATCGCGCCGTTTCACGGTGGAGGCGCCGGCCGAGCTGGCCCGCTTGATCGCACCTAAGGGCTCTGTGGCGCTTGATGGAATCTCGCTCACGGTCAACGAGGTGGCGGTGAACCGCTTCGGCATCAACATCATCCCCCACACCTTGACCCACACCACGTTGGGCGCGAGAAAGCCGGGCGACCGGGTCAACCTGGAGGCGGACCTGATCGCGCGCTACGTGGCGCGGCTGATCGACCGCGCGGGCAATGCAACGTGACCTGGAGTTGCAAGACGTGAACAGCAGCCCCAACCGGGTGATCTACGCCGAGGGCAAGGGCTTTCTCTCGCCCATCGAGGAGATCATCGAGGACCTGCGCAACGGGCGCATGATCATCCTGGTCGATGCCGAGGACCGCGAGAACGAGGGCGACCTGCTGATCCCTGCGCAGATGGCCACCCCCGACGCCATCAACTTCATGGCCAAGCACGGCCGCGGCCTGATCTGCCTGTCGCTCACGCAGCTGCGCGCCAACCAGCTGCGCCTCGACTACATGGCGCCGCACCCGGAGGCGAGGAAGCGCACCGCCTTCACGGTGTCGATCGAGGCGCGCGAGGGCGTGGCCACCGGCATCTCCGCCCACGACCGTGCCCGCACCATCGCCACCGCCATCGACCCCACCAAGAACCACAACGACATCGTCACGCCGGGTCACGTGTTCCCGCTGATCGCGCGCGAGGGCGGCGTGCTGGTGCGGGCCGGGCATACGGAGGCCGGCATCGATCTCGCCCGTCTTGCCGGGCTCTATCCGGCCGCGGTCATCTGCGAGATCATGAACGACGACGGCACCATGGCGCGGGTGCCCGATCTCGTCGCTTTCGCCCAGCGTCACGGGCTCAAGATCGGCACCATCGAGGACCTGATCGCCTACCGGCTCAAGCACGACCGCATCGTGCGCCGGATTGCCGGCTCCACTGTCGACAGCGCCTTGGGCGGCGACTTCCAGCTCCACGTCTACGAGACCACGGTGGAGCATGTTGAGCACCTGGCCCTCGTCAAGGGCGACCTGGAGGCGCCGGGACCGGTCCTGGTGCGCGTGCACGCGGTGAGCGCCATGGCCGACCTGCTGGGCGTGCGCACCGAGGGCGCCGAGGGCTCGCTGATCGAGAAATCCATGCGCGCCATCGCCGAGGAGGGTCGTGGCGTGATGGTGCTGATCCGCGACTTGAGGCCCAAGTCGGTCTCGGAATGGATCACCCGCAGCGACGACCGCAAGAGCCGCAAAAAGACCGAAGCCGAGCGCCGCCAGGTGGAGATCGGCATCGGCTCGCAGATCCTGCGGGACCTCGGCGTCGCCGACATGGTGCTTCTGTCGAACACGCCCCCGTCGCGCTACGTCGGCCTCGAAGCGTTCGGGCTGCGCATCGTCGGCCACCGCAAGATCGGATGAGCGGATGGCAGGGCGGGCGCAGCACATGGGCGAGGCTCGGCGGGTGCCGGCGGCAGGCGCCCGCGTGCTGCTGATCGAGGCGCCGTACTACGGGGCCATCGCCGAGGCCCTGGCGGCCGGCGCCATCGCCGAGCTGGAGGCTGCAGGCGCCTCGTTCGAGCGCGTGACGGTGCCGGGCGCGTTGGAGATCCCGCTGGCGCTGGCGCAGGCCGCAAAGGCCGGGCTCATCCCGGCAGATGCCGCCAACGCCCGCTTCGACGGCTGCGTGGCGCTCGGCTGCGTCATCCGCGGCGAGACCAGCCACTACGAGACGGTGTGCGCCAACGCCAACCACTGGCTGATGGACATCGCCACGCGCCACGCCATCCCGCTGGGCAACGCCATCCTCACCGTGGAGAACGAGACCCAGGCCCTGGCGCGCGCCGAGGGCGGCCGCCGCGGCAAGGGGGCGGACGCGGTGCGCGCCTGCCTGGCGCTGATCGGGCACGCGCGCGCGTTTGCAGCCAAGCCCGCATGAGCCCACGTAGGGCGGATCAGGGCGAAGCCCGCAATCCGCCGGCACGCCCGCAGGCGGCCGAAATTCGAGAACGAGAACGAGAGAGGGCAGGAGCCACAATGAGCGGCGCCGACGACGCCAAACCGAGCGGCCCAGCCAACGGCCCCCTGGCACGCAGCCAGGCGCGGCTTGCCGCCGTGCAGGCGCTCTACCAGATGGACATGGCGGGAACCGACCTCGCCGAGGTGATCGACGAGTTCACAACCCACCGCATCGGCGCGCTGGCCGAGGAGCGCACCGTCGCCGGGGCCGATCCGGAGCACTTCGCGCGCATCCTGCACGGCGTGGTGCGGCGCCAGAAGGAGCTCGACCCCGTCATCGACGGCCAGCTCGCCAGCGGCTGGCGCCTGGTGCGGGTGGACGCCATCCTGCGCGCCATCCTGCGAGCCGGCGCCTTCGAATTGGTGGAGGAGGCCGACGTGCCGGTGCGCGTGGTCATCAACGAGTACGTGGAGGTCGCGCACGCCTTCTTCGCCGGCGACGAGCCCAGGGTCGTCAACGGCGTGCTCGACGCCCTGGCGCGCAAGCTCCGGCCGGGCGCGCTGCCGGAGCGGTGATTCCCTTTCCCCGCAAGCGGGGAGAGGGAATCACGGGAATCACCCCCGATCGTAGGCGCCGCCGATGGCGGCGACGTAGCGGTCGATGGACGCCTGCAGGATGCGCTTGGCGTCCGCCGGGATCACCCGCTCGAAGAAATGGCTGTAGACGCGGTCGAACGGGAACGGCGCCAGCGCCGCGCCGATCGCCCGCACCCCCTTCTCCGACAGCGGGATGGCGTTCGGATAGCTGCGCATGAAGGTGAAGGACATGCGGTCCAGGTTCACCGTGGCGATGTCGGCCGAGCACACCACCCCGCGGCCGTCCGCCCCCGCCGCCCAGTGCAGCATGGTGCCGCCGGGGAAATGGCCGCCGCCGCGGATCAGCGTCACGCCCGGCAGCAGCTCCAGGGTCTCGCCCTGCCAGTGGGCGACGCACGGGTCCGGCCGCATCACCCAGGCGGCATCGTCGGCGTGCAGGTGCACCGGCACATTGCCGAAGGCGCGGCTCCACTCGACCAGCGTGGTGTAGAAATGCGGATGCGAGATGGCGATGGCCTTGAGACCGCCGAGCGCCTCGATGAGGGTGACGGTGGCCTCGTCGATCAGGGAGATGCAGTCCCACAGGACGTTGCCGTGCGGCGTGCAGAGGAGCAGCGCGCGCTGGCCGATGGCGAACTGCGGCCGCGTGCCGATGCCGA
>DATMZP010000355.1:0-5902 GCA_035573595.1 Hyphomicrobiaceae bacterium | reverse complement strand
GCCAGCTTCATGGCGCGCATGGCGCAGGGCTGGTCGGGAGCTGAGGGCCTGATCTGCCTGCTGTCGCGGGCCTACCAGCAGTCCGAGCACTGCAAGAAGGAGTACGAGGTCGCCCTCAAGGACGACCCGCGCAATCTCGATGAGCGGGTGATCGTGCTGCGCGTGGAGGATTGCGCGCCCATCGAGCATCTCGCCGACCTCGCCTACACCGACCTGGTGCCCATCCTCAACGACGCCGAGGCCCTGGCGCGGGTGGTGCTCGGCGCCGTTGCCCCCGACCTCAACCGGGCCGACGCGGACTTCGCAGTGCTGCATCGGCGCGCCCCGCAGATTGTGCACCACGAGGTGCGCGAAGTGCCCGGCTTCGCCGGCCGCGAGGTGGAGCTTGCGGCGCTGGAGGCGGCGTTGTGGCGCAAGGGCGGCACGGCCGCGCTCACCGACGCGCCGGCGTCCGCGGCGGCGGTGAAGGGCCTGGGCGGCGTGGGCAAGTCGGTGCTGGCGAAGGAGTACGCCTGGCGCAACCGGGCGCGCTACCAGGGCATCTGGTGGGTGCGCGCGGAGCGGCGCGAGACGCTGGCCGACGACCTGATCGAGCTGGGCGCGCGCTTCATCCCCGGCCTCAAGGAGGTGCCCGAGCGCAACCACGCCGCGCGCCGCGCGCTCGACTGGATCGAGCAGGCCGGCTTCGAGAAGCCGTGGCTGCTGGTCTACGACAACGTCGAGGAGCCGGGCCGGATCGAAGGCCTGACGCCGCGCGCGGGCGCGCAGGTGATCGTCACCACGCGCTGGTCGGACTGGGACAGGGGATCGGCCGTGACCGCCGCGTCCGTGGCCGTGGGCGTGTTCCCGCCCGAAGTGGCGGCGGATTTCCTGTTGGAGGGCACCGGCCGCAACGACCGTGCCGGTGCGGAGAGTTTGGCGGCCGCGCTGGGCCACCTGCCGCTGGCGCTCGACCACGCCGCGGCTTACGTCCGCCGCACCGGCATCGACCTCGCGACCTACGAGGCCCTCGCCGGCGAGTTGCTGCAGAAGGCGCTCAAGGGCGTCGACTACGACACGCCGGTGTTCGCCACCTTCTCCCTCGCCATCGACAAGGCGTCCGAGACCTGCCCCGAAGCGCAGAAGCTGATGGGCCTGTGCGCCTTCCTCGCGCCCGACCGCATCCCGCTTTCCCTGTTCACGGACGATGTGCTGAGCGAGATCGCCCGCGGTGAGGCGGTGGCGGCGCTGCAGGAGGTGTCGCTCGCCACCCTGGAACCCCTGGACGACGGCTCCCCCGGCCTCACCATGCACCGCCTGGTGCAGGCAACAATGCGCGGGCGGCTCAAGGAGATGGGCGAGCACGAGAATGCCGCGGCCCTCGCGACGGAGCTTGCGGCGGATGCGTTCCCAAGCGGCGACCCAAATCCACACGACGTTCGCGCTTGGCCGGCGTGTGCTCGTCTCATTCCGCATGCCATGGCGGTGTTCGCATACGCCCCCGATAGCGGCCAGGGTGCCGACAAGACGGCACACCTACTGAACCAAGCAGCGCTCAATTTCATATCGCGGGCGGCCTATGCGGAGGCCGAGCCGTTGTTGCGGCGCGCCCTTGCCGTCGCGGAGCTGTGCCTCGGTCCCGACGTCGCGGGACCGCTCTGCAATTTGGCCTATCTGCTCCACGCTACGAACCGCTCGGCTCAGGCCGAGCCCTTGATGCGGCGAGCGCTCTCCATCACCGAGGAGAACCGTGGTCGTGACCACCCCGACGTTGCCACCAACCTCAATAACCTAGCCCCGCTCCTACAGCAGACCGGCCGCCTGCAGGAGGCCGAGTTCGTTATGCGGCGCGCCCTCGCGATCGATGAGGCAAACCTCGGCGCTGACCACCCCAGCGTCGCCCGAGACCTCAACAACCTGGCCCAGGTGCTCAAGGTCACTGACCGCCTCGCCGAGGCTGAACCACTGATACGGCTTGCACTCGTCATCAACGAGGCGCGCTTAGGTCCTAACCACCCCGAGGTCGCTATCCACCTCCGCAACTTGGCGGAGGTGCTTCAGGCTACCAACAGGCTGGCCGAAGCCGAGCGTCTGGTACAGCGCGCGCTTGCCATCAGCGAGACGCAACTTGGCGCTGATCACCCCCAAGTGGCCCTGGCCCTTAACTGCCTCGCCCGGGTACTCAAGGCCACAGACCAACTGTCTGAGGCCGAGCCCCTACTGCGACGCGCGGCGGCGATTCTTGAGAAGTTCGAGCGGGACACGGGCCATCGGCATCCCCAGTACGAAGCTGTCCTTGAGAACCTCGCGGTACTGGAGGCTGCGACGCGAGCCGGCAGGACACCGGCACCCACTGAAAGCGGTAACACGGGGTCAGCTCAGCAGGGTCTGACCCCAACGCCGGCCGCGCCGCAGCCGCCCGTGCGCAAGCGGGGATTCATGGGCGGGCTGTTTCCGCGGCGCGCTTAGGCGCAACCGCGTCACGCCTCCTCCGGCCAGCGCTTCTCGAAATCCCACACCTGCTCGAAGCCCGCGAGGCGGCAGAAGCGGTCGAAGGGGTAGAGCTCGGCCTGCAGGGTGTCGCTCGAGCCTTGGGCCTTGAGCACGCCGTAGACGCGCCCCAGCGCCGCTGCGGTGGCCAGCAGGCCCGTCACCGGGAAGATGGCGATGCGGTAGCCCAGCTCCTCCAGGCGCGCCCTCGGCAGGATGGGCGTGCGGCCGCCGTCGGCCATGTTGGCGATCAGCGGCACGTCGAAATGGCGGCCGATGCGCGCCATTTCCTCCTCGCTCTCGGGGCTCTCGATGAACAGGATGTCGGCGCCCGCTCTTGCGTAAGCCTCGCCGCGGCGCAGCGCCTCATCGAGCCCGAGGCGGGTGCGGGCGTCGGTGCGGGCGACGATGAGGAAATCCGGCGAGCTGCGGGTTGCAGCGGCCACCTCGATCTTGCGCACCATGTCCCCGGCCGGGATCACGCGCCGGCCCGGCGTGTGGCCGCAGCGCTTGGGAAACACTTGGTCCTCGATCTGGATGGCGGCGGCTCCGGCGGCCTCGTAGCCCCTCACCGTGCGCTCGAGGTTGAGCAGGCCGCCGAAGCCGGTATCGGCGTCGCAAATCACGGGCGTCGCGGTGCCCTGGCAGATCTGGGCCGCGCGGCCGGCCATCTCGGTGTAGGTGGCGAGCCCGGCATCGGGCAGGCCGAGCGAGGCCGAGACCCCGTAGCCGGTCATATAGAGAACCGGAAAGCCCATGCCGTCGGCGATCCTGGCGGAGACCATATCGTACACGCCAGGTGCCACGATCAGACCTTTGCCGGCCAACGCGGCCCTGAGTTTCGCTCCCGGATGCATGCTGCAGCGCCCTCCTTCAAGATTGGTACGATCCCACGTCAGCCGTAGATCCACCGGCGCGCCCCGTCCACGCCGTTCTGCCTGAAACGGGGTCAGACCCCTCGCGCATGCGCTCGTGCAAAGCCGCAGCGTTGGAGGCGAGGGGTCTGACCCCGTTCTTGCCGTTCTGCCGCCGGGCAAGCACGTCTTTTGGCGAATTCCGAGATCGGCATTTGAAAACCTGAGGAAATTAGGTGATGCTGCGCCGTGGCCGTTGGCCGTCGGGGCCGATCGGCAGAAACGAACCATGAACCCTCTAGGGAGGACCCGACATGAGAACTTGGCATTGGAAGCTTGCCCTTCCCGTGCTGGCAGGGCTGCTTGCCTTGCCAGCCGCGATCCCCTCCGCCGATGCGCAGACACCGAAAACAGGCGGCATCTTGAAGTTCGTCGTGCCCGGGGAGTTCCCCACCATGGACGGGCACCGCGAGAACACCTTCGCGCTCATCCACCCGATCGCGCCGTTCTACAGCGTGCTCATCCGGGCCAATCCGGACGACCCGGCCAAGAACGACTTCGTGTGCGACTTGTGCACGGAGATGCCCGAGCCGGTCGACGGCGGCAAATCCTACACGTTCAAGATCCGCAAGGGCGTGAAATTCCACGACGGCACCGCCCTCACGGCCAAGGACGTGGAGGCGAGCTTCGCGCGCATCATCTTCCCGCCCAAGGGGGTGCTGAGCTCGCGCGTGGCGCAGTTCACCATGGTCGAGAGCGTCACGGCCCCCGACGACGAGACAGTGGTGTTCAAGCTCAAGTACCCGTCGGGCGCCTTCATCCCCGTGCTGGCCACGCCGTATAACTTCATCTACTCCAAGGCGAAGCTCGACGTCGACCAGCACTGGTACGAGAAGAACGTGATGGGCTCCGGCCCGTTCGTCTTCGACGAGTGGCAGGCCGGCGCCGTCACCAAGGGCAAGAAAAACCCCAACTACTACCACCCGGGCAAGCCCTATCTCGACGGCTTCGAGGCCATCATCGCCAAGACCCAGACCCTGCGCGTGCAGGCGATCCGCGGCGACCAGGCAGCCAGCGAGTTCCGCGGCATCCCGCCCAAGAGCCGTGACGATCTGGTGGCGGCCCTCGGCAAGGACATCACGGTCCAGGAGAGCGACTGGAATTGCTCGCTGATCCTGAGCCCCAACCACAAGGCCAAGCCGTTCGACGACCCGCGCGTGCGCCGGGCGCTCACGCTGGCGCTGGACCGCTGGCAGGGCTCCAAGGACCTCTCCCGGATCTCGATCGTGAAAGCCGTGGGCGGCATCGTGTTCCCCGGCCATCCGCTGGCGGCCAAAAAGGAGGAGCTGGAGCAGATCGCAGGCTATTGGCCCGACATCGACAAGTCGCGCGCCGAGGCCAAGCGGCTGCTCAAGGAGGCCGGCGTGCCCGACCTCAAGTTCACCCTTACCAACCGCGCCGTCGACCAGCCCTACACGATCGTCGGTACCTGGATGATCGATCAGTGGAAGCAGGTGGGCATGACGGTGGACCAGAAGGTCGAGGCGGACGGCCCCTTCTACGAGAGCCTGAAGGCCGGCAAGTTCGAGGTTGGGCTGGAGTTCAACTGCCAGTCGGTGGTGAACCCGCTGGTCGACGTCTCGAAGTTCCGGCCTGACGCCGGCGACCAGTACAGCCGGATCGAGGGCAAGGACCTGATCAAGCTGCACGACGCCATGAACCGGACGGCCGACGTGGCCGAGCAGCGGCGGCTGATGCGCCAGTACGAGAAACTGATCCTGGACGAGGAGGCCAACAACTTCGTGACGCTGTGGTGGTACCGCATCATCGCGCACCGCTCGTACATGAAGGGCTGGAAGATCACGCCCAGCCACTACCTCAACCAGGACCTGTCCGGCGTCTGGCTCGATAAGTAGCGGGCTGGACCCGTCTCACACCCGGCCGCTCCGTTGCGGGAGCGGCCGGGCGTCGGGGGTCGGCAGTCGGGCTTCGCCAGGCATGCCGACAGCCGACGCGCGACGGCCGACCCGCCGACTGCCGAATCTCCACTCGGCGCGTCTGCACTAGAAGCTCCAATTCAGGCGTGACGACATGCTCGTCTACGTGATCAAACGCATCCTGCTGATGATCCCGACCCTGTTCGGGGCGGCGGTGCTCGTCTTCCTTCTGATGCGCGCCATCCCGGGCGACGCCTGCATGCTGCGCATGGCGACGGGCGGCGGCAGCATCGACTCGCACGTGCTGCAGGCCTGCCGCGCCGAGCTTGGCACCGACCAGCCGATGCTCGTTCAGTTCCTGGACTTCCTCAAGGGGCTCGTCACCCTCGACTTCGGCAATTCGATGTGGAGCGGCCGTCCGATCATCCACGAGGTGGGCCTGCGCTTCCAGCTGTCGCTGCAGGTCGCGATCATGGCGACGCTGACGGCGATCCTCATCTCCATCCCGCTCGGCACCATCTCGGCGGTAAGACAGAACACCTGGATCGACTACGTGGTCCGCTCGTTCTCCATCGCGGGTGTCGCCATGCCCTCGTTCTGGCTCGGCATCCTCATCATTCTCGGCATCCTCATCACCTCCAA
>DATMZP010000354.1:0-10113 GCA_035573595.1 Hyphomicrobiaceae bacterium | reverse complement strand
GATCTCCGGCGCGCTGATGGGCATGGCTGGCGCCCCGCTGCCCTACTACGTCGGCTATGTGGAGCCCGCAGCCGCATTCGGCTTGCCCTACGCAGTCAACGCCATCGCCATGCCCATGATCGGCGGCACCACCAGCTGGGTGGGTCCGCTGGTCGGCGCGGTCCTCCTCGGCACCCTTCAGCAGTGGGCCACGGTGACGATCTCGTCGGTGTGGAACCTGCTGATCGTGGGCGTGCTGCTGGTGGCCTTCGTCATCATTGCACCCCGAGGCATCGTCGGTCTGGTCGAGGACTGGTCGCGGCCCAGGAAGAAGCTCAAGGAGCCCAAGGCCCCATGAGCACCGCCGGCACTCCGATTCTCCAGGTCAAAGGCCTGTCGAAGCGCTTCGGCGGCTTTGTCGCTCTCGACGGCATCGACCTCGATGTTGCCGAGGGCGAGCGGCTCGGCCTCATCGGCCCCAACGGCTCGGGCAAGAGCACGCTCGTCAACTGCATCTGCGGCACCCTGGCGAACGAGACCGGCACGGTGAGCTTCAACGGCCAGTCGCTCAAAGGCTACCCGGCCCACAAGCGCACGCATCTGGGGCTCGCCCGCAGCTTCCAGCTGCCCAGGCCGTTCGCCAGCATGACGGTGGCCGACAACATCCGCGTGCCCCTGCTCTATACCGTGCGGCACCGCACCGGGCTCGTGCACTCCCACATCGATCTGGGACGCCGCTGCCTGGAGGTGCTCGCGCTGGTGGGGCTCGAGCACCTCGCCGAGCGCTCGCCGCGCGACCTCAGCCAGGTCGACATGCGCAAGCTGGAGCTGGCCCGCGCGGTCGCGTCCGAGCCCAGGCTGCTGATCGCCGACGAGGCCATGGCCGGGCTGTCGCACTCGGAGGTGGAGGACATCATCCAGCTGCTCCTGCGCCTCAACGCCCAGGGCATCACCGTGATCCTGATCGAGCACATCATGCGCGCGGTGATGGCCTTCTCGCAGCGCATCGCCGTGCTCGTCTCGGGCCGCAAGATCGCCGACGGCAAGCCCGACGAGATCGTCAACAACCCCGAAGTCGTGAGCGCCTACCTTGGGCAGTAGCATCACCATCGAAGGGCTGCATGCCGGCTACGGCGCCGTGCGGGTGGTCGAGGACGTTTCGATTAGCGCCGCATCGGGCGAGACCGTGGTGCTGCTCGGCACCAACGGCAACGGCAAGAGCACCCTCATGAAGTGCGTCATGGGGATGGTGCGGCCGAGCGCCGGGCGCATCGTCGCCGACATCGACGGCAAGAGCCACGACCTCACCCGGCTCACCACCGAGGAGATCGTCGATCTGGGCGTCGCGCTGGTGCCCGAGGGCCGGCGCCTGTTCCCGAAGCTCACTGTGGAGGAGAACCTGCTGCTCGGCGCCTATCGCCGCTCCGCGCGCCGGCAGATGGAGCAGAACCTCGACACCTGCTTCACCACCTTCCCGCGCCTCAAGGAGCGTCGTGGCCAGCTCGCCGGCAGCCTGTCCGGTGGCGAGCAGCAGATGCTGGCGCTGGGCCGCGCGCTGATGCTGGCGCCCAAGATCCTGCTGGTGGACGAGCCGTCCGTGGGCCTGGCGCCGCTGCTGGTGGCCCGCACCATCGACGCCATCAAGGAGCTGAAGGAGAAATACCACCTGACCGTGCTGATGGCGGAGCAGAACTTCACGCAGGCCGTGCGCATCGCCGATCGGGGCTATGTCATCGTGCACGGCAAGATCGCCGTCGAGGGCCGCTCGGCCGATGAGCTCAACAACAACGATTTGATCAAGAAGTTCTATCTGGGGCTGTAAAGGCCGCCGCCCTGTCGCCTGCAAGCCCTGTCGCCTGCACGCCGAAGGCGCGCGAGCGGCGAGAGGGAATTCGCTCCCCGAAAATATCCGTGAACCCGATGGCCTCGTGGCGCGACCCATGAGCAGGCCCTAGCGGCCCGTTGGAAGAAAGCGCCGGGAGATCAACCCTGCGGGGCTGCGGTCCTGCAATCCTAGGAGTGCACAGCATGTTCGACCTGTCCAAATCGTTGCGTCGTGGAGCGCTTGTCGTGGCCGCCGGTGCGGGACTCGCATTGGGCACCGCGGCCGTGGCGCACGCTCATGGCCATCACCACCACCATCACCACCACGGGCACCACCACCACGGCCATCATCATCACCACCATCACGGCTACTGGCGCTTCGGCTACTATGGCTATGGCGGCGGCTATGGGCACTGCGGGTACTGGCGCAACGAGTGCTCCTCGCGCTGGGGGTTTGGCACGTACTCGTACGGCCGCTGCCTGTGGCGGCATGGCTGCTGATGCCGGCGTCCGGATCGTCCGCCGCCTTGCCACCCCTGAGGTAAGAGGCGGACGATCCCCCAGTCCGGTCCTCGGCGAGGAATGTATCGCGTGCCGCCGTAGCTCAGTCGGGAGAGCGCCTGATTGTGGGTCAGGAGGTCCGTGGTTCGAGGCCACGCGGCGGTACCAGCTTTGCCGGGACACATGCTTCGGCTATAAGCCGGGCAGCCTGCATGCCGGGGTCAGACCCCTCGCGCATGTGCGGGAGCTGCATCGAGAGGTTCGAGGCGAGGGGTCTGACCCCGTCTCCGTGGCGAGGGGTCTGACCCCGTTTCCGATGGCCAGGTCGAACAAGAGCACGGGGCCGCAGGCCCGGCTGCCCAAGGGCTTCCTCGACACGCCGGCGGAGGACATCCGCGCGACGCACCGCATGCTGGACACGATTCGGCAGGTCTACGAGCGCTACGGCTTCGAGCCGCTGGAGACGCCGGCCATCGAGTACACCGACGCGCTCGGCAAGTTCCTGCCCGACCAGGACCGGCCCAACGACGGCGTGTTCTCGTTCCAGGACGAGGACGAGCAGTGGCTGTCGCTGCGCTACGACCTCACCGCGCCGCTGGCGCGCTACGTGGCGGAGAACTTTGAGCGGTTGCCTAAGCCCTTCCGCCGCTACGCCGTAGGCCCGGTGTGGCGCAACGAGAAGCCGGGCCCCGGCCGCTTCCGCCAGTTCACCCAGTTCGACGCCGACACGGTCGGAACGGACAACATCGCCGCCGACGCCGAGATCTGCATGCTTGCAGCGGATACGCTGGAGGCGTTAGGCGTTAAGCGCGGCGACTATGTGGTCAAGGTGAGCAACCGCAAGCTGCTCGATGGCGTGATGGAGGCAGCAGGCCTCGGAGGCGACCACAACGCGGCGCGACGCTTGATGGTGCTGCGCGCGATCGACAAGTTCGACCGGCTCGGCCTTGAGGGCGTCAAGCTGCTGCTGGCCGCCGGGCGCAAGGACGAGAGCGGCGATTTTACCAAGGGTGCGGAGTTGAGCGCCGAGCAGGCCGAGCAGGTCTTGGGGCTTCTCGGCGTGGAGGAGGGCGTGAGCGCTGACCTCGATCTCCCTGTCCTCGGATATGCCGATCAACTGAAGGTTCTCAGCCTGCTCTACTGCAAGAGCGCTTTGGCATTGGAAGGGATCGGCGAGCTGCGTCGGATCAGTGAGCTGGCGAGCGCCAGCGGCTACGATCATGAGCGCATCCGCATCGATACCTCTTGCGTCCGTGGCCTCGAGTACTACACCGGCCCCGTCTTCGAGGCCGAGCTCACTTTCCAGGTGAAGAACGAGGACGGACAGACTGTGCGCTTCGGCTCCGTCGGCGGCGGTGGGCGCTACGATGGGCTGGTGGAGCGGTTCCTCGGCACCAAGGTGCCGGCCACCGGCTTCTCCATCGGCGTCTCGCGGCTGGCCGCGGCGCTCGCCGCGCTCAACAGGGACAAGCCGGCGGCCGCTGACGGGCCAGTGGTCGTGCTCGTCATGGAGAAGGACCGCATCGCGGACTACCAGCGCATGGTGCAGGCCCTGCGCTCAGCCGGCATCCGCGCCGAGATGTACCTCGGCACTGCCGGCATGAAGGCGCAGATGAAGTACGCCGACAAGCGCGGCGCCCCCTGCGTCGTCATTCAGGGCGGCGACGAGCGCGCTTTGGCGCAGGTGCAGATCAAGGACCTGATCGAGGGCGCCAAGGCCGCCGCCACCATCAAGGACAGCAGGGAGTGGCGCGAGGGCCGCCCCGCGCAGTTCTCCGTGAAAGAGAGCGAGCTGGTGGCCAAGGTGCGCGAAGTTCTCTCGCGCCATAGAGGTTAGCGCGATGCAAGAGCCGAGGCAGCCACCGGCGCTCGTGTTGGGGAGAGCCACGAGCGGCATGGTCCCCTCCCCCCTTGTGGGGGAGGGACAGGGTGGGGGGAAATCCCCACCTTCCAAGGGAGTGATTCCCCCCACCCCTAACCCCTCCCCACAAGGGGGAGGGGAAGCCGCACAGCGCGTGCGGTGAGGCTTTGCCATGCGCACCGCCGCCACCACGGCCGACATCGACGTACTGGATGGGCAGGCGCGGCGCCTGATGGGGGCGTTTGCCCGCGCGGGCTACGAGCGCATCGAGCCGGCGGTGATCCAGCCGGCCGACCTGTTCCTCGACGTCGTGGGCGAGACCCTGCGTGCGCGCACCTACGTGTTCACCGACCCCGACGGCGCCGAGTTGTGCCTGCGCCCCGACCTCACGGTGCCCGCCTGCCGCCTGCACCTGGAGCGGCACGCGCAGGCCGACGCGCGGGCGCGCTACTGCTAATCGGGCTCGGCCTTCCGCTACCAGCCGACGGGCGCCGGCCCCGCACATCCGCGCGAGTTCCACCAGGCCGGCATCGAGTCGTTCGCCGCCCCTGACCGCGAGCGGGACGACGCCGGCGTGCTCGGGCTCATCGTCATGGCGCTGCGCGAGGCCGGGCTGCGCGGCCCGCGGCTGCGCATCGGCGACCTCGGGCTGTTCGCCGCGCTGATCGGCGCGCTTCCCATGCCGGAGCGCTGGCGCACGCGGCTCCGGCACCAGTTCTGGCGGCCCGAGGCGTTCCGCGCCGAGCTGGCGCGCCTCTCCTCCGGCAAGGCGCAGGCGCCGGGCGGGCCGGCCGACCTCATCGACCGGCTCGATCCGGCCGATCCCGCCGGCGCCGAGGCGCTGGTCGCGGAGCACCTGGAGACGGCCGGCATCGAGCTGATCGGCTCGCGCTCGGCCGCCGAGATCGCGCAACGCCTGCTGGCCGAGGCCGCTGACCGCCGCGAGAAGCCGCTGCCGGCGGAAACGGCGCGGCTGATCGAGGCGTACGTGGCTGTCAAGGCGCCGGCCCGTGCCGCCGTGGACCGGCTGGCCGAGCTCGCACGCAGCCGCGGCGTCGATCTTTCCGCTGGCCTGCACGCCTTCGCGCGGCGCCTCGACCTGATCGAGCAGGCCGGTGCGAATGCCGCCGACGCCGAGTTCTCCGCCGAGTTCGGCCGCAACCTGGAATACTATACAGGGTTCGTGTTCGAGGTCATCGCCCCCGCGCTGGGCACCAGAAGCCCCCTCGCCGGCGGTGGGCGCTACGACAGCCTGCTGGTCGAGGTGGGCGCGCCGATGCCCGTGCCCGCCGTGGGCGCGTCGATCCACACGGAGCGGCTGCTGGCCGCCCTGGACGCGGGGCAGGAGAGTGGCCGATGACTGGGCCGACGACTGGGCCGGTGACGGGCAAGCTCATCCTGGCCCTGCCGTCCAAGGGCCGCCTGATGGAGCAGTGCAGCGCCGCGCTGGCGCGCGCCGGCCTCACGATCGCGCGCACGGGCGCCGCGCGCGGCTACAAGGCCGAGATCGAGGGCTTCCCCGCTATCGAGGTGAACCTCGTCTCCTCCTCCGAGATCGCCCAGCTCCTCAAGACAGGCAAGGCGCACCTGGGCGTCACCGGCGAGGACCTGATCCGTGAGACCATGGCCGATGCCGACGACCGCGTGCGCTTCGTGGCGCCGCTCGGCTTCGGCTTGGCCGACGTGGTGGTGGCGGTGCCAGCCTGCTGGCTCGACGTGCGCCGCATGGCCGACCTGGAACAGATGTCGGTGGCATTCCGCCGCGTGCACGGCCGGCGCGTGCGCGTCGCCACCAAGTACACGGGCCTGACGCGCCGCTTCTTCTCGCAGGTGGGCGTGACGGGCTACCGCATCGTGGAGAGCCTTGGTGCCACCGAGGGTACGCCCGCCGCCGGTCTCGCCGAGCTGATCGTGGACATTACGACGTCCGGCGCCACGCTGGAGGCCAACGGCCTCAGGGTGCTCGACGACGGCGTGATCCTGAAATCGCAGGCCAACCTGATCGCCTCCAAGGCAGCGGCCTGGACGCCCGAGATCGCCGCCCTGGAGGCCCAGATCGCCGCGCGCTTCCGCCCGGCGTAGGTTGGGGGGCCAGTGCAGCGAAGGGCAGCGCAGAGGGGTCAGAGCCCTGGCCACGACTGTCGCAGGCTATACGACAGCGCCTTGGCCAGGGGTCTGACCCCGCTCCTGTGGAGGACAAGCATGATCGCAGTCATCTTCGAGGTTTGGCCGAAGGCGGAGCGGCGCGAGCAGTATCTCGCCATCGCGGCCGAGATCAGGGCGCGGCTGGAGGCCATCGACGGCTTCGTCTCGGTGGAGCGGTTCGAAAGCCTGACGCAGCCGGGGAAGATCCTGTCGCTGTCCTTCTTCCGCGACGAGGCGGCCGTTGCGGCCTGGCGCAACACCCTGGAGCACCGCTCGGCGCAGACGGCCGGGCGGGAGGCGATCTTCGCCGACTACAGGTTGAGGATCGCCGAGGTGATCCGCGACTACGGCATGAGCGCGCGCGATGAGGCGCCGCGCGACAGCCGGGAGCGGCATGGTTAGCCGGTCGCCGGCGCGACCCATCACGCTATGCCGATGATGCGGCGGTAGACTCGGTCGGCCTCCTGCCGCATGTCGCGGCGCGGCTCGCCGGCCAGTGCCAGCCGGTCGGGATTGAGCCGCTCCAGCTCGGCCGCCGCCCACGCGTCGATCTCGGCAATGGGCGGGCGGGTGCCGAGCTCCGGCGTGACACGCTTCTCGTTGAGCAGGGCCTCGACGGCGCGGCGAGCAGCCGTCGGCAGGGCCGGCAGGCCCAAGAGGTCGTCGATGGACATCGGCGGAGGCGCGCTACGCTCGGCCACCCAGGCCAGGGAGAGCAAGGGGCGCACCACGTAGAAGTATTTCTTGAGGCGCACTTGCGAACGGCCCTCGATCTCGGCTCTCCATTGTCCGCGCGCGATGCTCCAGTAGTGGTGCGCCAGGGAGCGCGGCGAGGCGTGGGCCTCGAACAGGGCCTTCAGCTCGGTACGCAGCGGGCCGTCCACGTAGACGAAGGGCGAGACCAGCCATTCGTAGAGCGCGGGGTTGGACCTGAGCAGCAGCCGCAGCGCCTTGCGGATGTCCCAGCCGGCGAGATCGACGCGCTGCTCGTCGAGCGGGCGCTCGATGACGTCGCGCCTCTCCCAGAGGCTGACGTACCAATCGGGTTCATGCGCGTAGAGGAACCGAACGTCGAAGTCGCTGTCGGGCGACGGGAAGCCCCAGGCGCGGCTGCCGGACTCCGCGGCATAGAGGATCCGCACGCCCTCCTCCGATCCGGTGGCGGCAAGCTCAGCTGCAATGTGGGTGCGAATGCCGTGGGGGATCGCGTCGCGGGTCATGTGCCCTCGGCGCGCGCCTTCAGCGCCAGGTTCATGGCCTCGAAGCCCCGACGTGTGGCATCGCCGACCAGCCACAGCACAGGTGCGGCCAGGATGCCCTTGAATGTCTCGAAATGCCGGAGGCGGCAGCGTCCATCGCCCTCGGGCTCGATGCGAAAGCCGTGCTCGCCGTCGAAGATTCCCGGCAGCCCCAGGTGCCCCAGCCACCTCAGCTCCACGCCCGGATCAAGCTTGACGACGGTCGGGCGG
Source organism: Hyphomicrobiaceae bacterium (assembly GCA_035573595.1). Lineage (GTDB taxonomy): Bacteria > Pseudomonadota > Alphaproteobacteria > Rhizobiales > Hyphomicrobiaceae > AWTP1-13. Next base: position 2,334 of record DATMZP010000354.1, on the reverse strand, counting down.
AACGTCATGGGGCTCTGGCCCGGCGGCCGGATCTGCACGTCGAGCCTCTCACCCACCGCGAGGCGGCCGCTGGCCTTGGCAAACGGATTCCAGTCCGGCCAGCGGTCGATATCGACAAGAATGATCCAGACGGCGTCGGCCGGCCGATCGATGCCGATCTCCGTGTGGATGCTCCTCACGCCGCGCGCTCGACGGCCACCGCCGTCGCCTCGCCGCCGCCGATGCAGAGGGCGGCCACGCCTCGCTTCTGGCTATATTTCTCCATGGCGGCGAGCAGCGTCACCAGGATGCGGGCGCCCGAGGCCCCGATGGGGTGGCCCAGCGCGCAGGCGCCGCCGTGCACATTGACCTTCTCGTGCGGCAGGGCGAGATCGCGCATGGCGGCCATGCTGACCACCGCGAAGGCCTCGTTGATCTCGTAGAGGCCCACCTCGCCCGCACTCCAGCCCACCTGCTCCAGCAACCTGCGGATGGCGAGGACGGGCGCGGTGGTGAACCACGCCGGCTCTTGCGCCACGCCGCCGGTGCCGACGAGCCGGGCGATGGGCTCCAGCTTGCGTTGCTTAGCCTCGCTCTCGCGCATGAGCACGAGGGCGGCGGCGCCGTCGGAGATGGAGCTGGAGTTGGCCGCCGTCACCGTGCCGCGGTCGCGGAAGGCCGGCTTGAGCCTCGGGATCTTGTCGGGGTCGGCCGTGAACGGCTGCTCGTCGCGCGCCACCTGGACGATGCCGGAGCGGCCCTTCACCGCCACGCCAACGATCTCCCTGGCGAACGAGCCGTCCTCGTTGGCGCGTCTGGCGCGCTTGAGGCTCTCAACGGCGAAAGCGTCCTGCGCCTCGCGGGTGAATTGGTAGTGCTGGGCCGTGTCCTCGGCGAAGGTGCCCATCAGGCGGCCCTTGTCGTAGGCGTCCTCCAGGCCGTCGAGGAACATGTGGTCCTTCACCTCGGCATGGCCGAGGCGCGCGCCGGAACGCATCTTGGGCAGCAGGTAGGGCGCATTGGTTATGCTCTCCATGCCGCCCGCCACCACGATGTCGCCCGGCCGGGCGTGCAGGGCATCGTAAGCCATCATCACGGTCTTCATGCCCGAGCCGCACATCTTGTTGACGGTGGTGCACGGCACCGCATACGGCAGCCCGGCGCCGAGCGCCGCCTGGCGCGCCGGGGCTTGGCCCTGGCCCGCCGGCAGCACGCAGCCCATGTGCACCTCGCTCACGTCCTCCGGCCTGACGCCAGCGCGCTGCAGGGCCGCCTTGATCGCCGCACCGCCAAGCTCAGCCGCCGTCAGCGGCGCGAGCGCACCCTGGAATCCGCCAATGGCGGTGCGTGCCATGCCGACGATGACGATGGGATCGTGCTTTGTGTCGGACATGGGATCTCTCAAGTTCGCTGTGTGGGCGGCGAGCCGCGGAACAGTCGCCGCAGACCGCACCTGCGATCTGTCCTATCACATATCAGGACATGCGGTGAACCTGGAGCGCCAGCGCGCCCGGCGGTCAAGCCGGCTTTGCGTCCTCGGGCTGACCGCCGCCGGCGGATTCCGCCCCCATCCCGAGGCGCGCCAGCAGCAGCGCATCGCGGTCAGGGGCGGGGTTGGGCGTGGTCAGCAGCCGCGCGCCGACGAAGATCGAGTTGGCGCCGGCAAGAAGACACAGCGCCTGCGCCTCGTCCGTCATGCCCTCCCGGCCCGCGGACAAGCGCACCACCGATTGCGGCATGACGATGCGTGCGGCCGCAATGGTGCGCACCAGGTCGAGCGCATCGATGCGCTGGCTGCTGCCGAGCGGCGTCCCGTCGACCTGCATGAGCAGGTTGATGGGCACGCTCTCGGGATGCGCCGGCAGGTTTGCGAGCTGGCACAGCAGGGAGGCGCGGTCGCGCTCGCTCTCGCCCATGCCGACGATGCCGCCGCAGCACACGGCGATGCCGGCGTCACGCACATGGCCCAGCGTCTCCAGGCGGTCGTCGTAGGTGCGGGTGGTGACGACCTCGCCGTAGTATTCCGGCGAGGTATCGAGGTTGTGGTTGTAGAAGTCGAGACCCACCGACTTGAGCTTCCGCGCCTGGGCGCCCGTAAGCATGCCGAGCGTCATGCAGGTCTCCAGGCCCAGCTCTTTCACCTCGGCAATCGCCGGACAGAGGGCGTCGATGTCGCGGTCCTTGGGCGAGCGCCACGCCGCGCCCATGCAGAAGCGGTCGGCCCCGGCGGCTTTCGCCGCGCGCGCTTCCGCCAAAACGGCCTCGACCGCCATCAGCTTCGAGGCTTTCAGCCCGGTGTCGTACTGCGCGCTTTGGGGGCAGTAGGCGCAATCCTCCGGGCAGCCGCCGGTCTTG
>DATMZP010000353.1:0-4289 GCA_035573595.1 Hyphomicrobiaceae bacterium | reverse complement strand
TCCCCGGCATGCCTGGCGCGCTGCAGTGGTTCCCGCTCACCTTCCGCGATCCCGGCGAGCGCTGGCGCGGGGTGGTTGCGGCAAGGCCGGGGCTCGACCGCTTCCTCGATGCGGAGCTGGCCCGCTACGGCCTCGGCGACGACCGGCTCGTGCTCGTGGGCTTCAGCCAGGGCACCATGCTGGGGCTGCACGCCGGGCTGCGACGCAGGGTGACGCCGGCGGCCATCGTCGGCTACTCGGGGCTGCTGGCCGGGCCGGAGCACTTGGGCGAGATCACGGTCCGCCCACCCGTGCTGCTCGTCCACGGCGCCGAGGATGATCTGATCCCCGTCGATGCCCTCCACATCGCCCGCGAGCAATTGGCCCGGGCCGGCGTGCGGGTCGAGTGGCACGTGCGCGAGGGCCTGGGCCACGGCATCGACCCTGTCGGCCAGCACCTCGCCGGGCACTTCATGGCGCCGCGCATTGGCGGACTAGGCGCTGCGCGCTGACGGCGCCCCACGGCCCGCATATGGCGGGAATTCCCTTGACGGCCCGCAGCCTGGCCGCGGCTTCACATCGGCGACACACGCGGCTAGTATGTGCCTCACGAGGCAGCCTGCAAACGCCGATGCTGGACGGAGTGCGAACGGACAGAGGAAGACAACCGGCCGTGAGATGAACAGGAGCGAGCCGTGAACCCCTGCGTCGCCACCCCCGAGAGCTTCCCCGCGCTCGTCCTCAACGCCGATTTCCGCCCCCTCAGCTACTACCCGCTGTCGCTCTGGAGCTGGCAGGAGACGGTCAAGGCTGTGTTCCTGGACCGGGTCAACATCGTTGCCCAGTACGACCGCTTCGTGCGCAGCCCGTCGCTGGAGATCCGGCTGCCCAGCGTGGTCTCGCTCAAGACCTACGTGAAGCCCGCGCTCTACCCGGCCTTCACCCGGTTCAACGTGTTTCTGCGCGACCGCTTCATGTGCCAGTACTGCGGCGACAAGGACGACCTCACATTCGACCATCTGGTCCCGCGCTCGCGCGGTGGTCAGACCCGGTGGGACAACGTCGTGGCGGCCTGCGCCCCGTGCAACCTGCGCAAGGGCGGCGACCTCGCCGATCACGCCGGCATGCGGCCCAGGCAGCTGCCGTACCGACCGACGGTGTTCGAGCTGCATCGCAACGGCCGGCTATTCCCGCCCAACTACCTGCACGAGAGCTGGGTGGACTACCTGTACTGGGATACCGAGCTGGAGCCTTGAGCTGGGGCCTCGCGGGGCTGCAACGGGGCCGCTTCGGCGGCTTGGCCCGCGCTCAGTGCGGGTCGGTCAGGAACGGCGCCAGGATGCGCCGCAGCTCCTCCGTCTCTCGGGCGCCGATGCGTGCCACGATGTTGCGCTCGTGGGCCTTCAGCGGCACGTGCGTCCGTTCCGCCAGCGCCGCGCCCGCCTCCGTCAGGCGCAACGCGTGGGAACGGCGGTCGGTGGCCGAGCGGGTGCGCTCCACGTGGCCCCCCGTCTCCAGGTTGTCGATCATCTGGACGAGCCGCGCCCGTTCGATGGCCAGAGCCTCGGCCACCCGGATCTGGGAGATGCCGGGGTTGGCAGCGATCACCCGCAGCACCGAGAATTGCGCTGGAGTGATGCCGAGCCCCTTCAGGACGCGCCGGAAGTCCTGCACCATCCACAGCTGGGCACGGCGCACGACATAGCCGACCTGCTCGTCAAGGCCGCCGAGGTCGGCCGGCGCCGAGCGCTGACGGCGGCGCCCGGGTGGCGCGGATTCCTCCGCGAGTTTTCGCTCGGAGCCGGCCGCACGTGGCCCCGGTTTCCCCGATTGGTCGTTTCGATCTGCGGTCACGCGAGGCTCTCTCCAGGTGGCGCCGACAGGTTGCACGATTGCAATATTAAGTCAGCTGAGTTGCAGGTTCACACGGGCGTTAACCATTGTCACGTGCATGGATGTGGATGTCTTCGCATGCTTTATGCGCGCGCTCGGAAAGGGCGATGACCTGCAACCGAGCCGGGGCAGATTGGAAAGTGCCCCTTGCACTGCACGATTTTCGCGCATTTGCGGCACCCCGATCTTGACGTAGGCTCGTTACAGCCCCACAATTAACAGTAGGCGCAACGCTTCTGGAGGAACGCATATGCAGGAATGGCACAAGCCGGAAGTGACCGAGCAGGACGTCGGGCTTGAGGTGACGAGCTATCTGCCGGCCGAGCTCTGAGGCACTCCGGGGTGGCGCCCCGGACGCGTAGACACATCGATTGGCGGCGGCCCGGCGGTTTTCCCGCGTGTATGGGCCGCCGCTGACGTTTTGACAGCCCTCGGCCTGACGGCCCTCGGTCTGACGGCACTCGGCTATACGTGTCCGGCGCCAGGGTGAGACCCGATGCTGATCAAGGTTCTGGGCTCCGCGGCGGGCGGCGGCTTCCCACAGATCAACTGCAACTGCCGAAACTGCGCAGACCTGCGGCGCGGCAGGCCCGGGCTGTCGGCGCGCACGCAATCGTCGCTGGCGGTCACTCGCGACGGGGAGAACTGGGTGCTCCTCAACGCCTCGCCCGATTTACGCCAGCAGGTCGCCGCCACGCCCGAGCTGGGGCCGCCGGCATCGGCGGGCGCCCGCGCGAGCCCCATCAAGGCGGTGGTGCTGACCAACGGCGACGTCGACCATATCGCCGGGTTGCTCAGCCTCCGCGAGGGCTTTGCCCTCTCCGTCTATGCAGCCGAGCGGGTGCTCCAGACCCTGGCCGCCAACAACGTCTTCGACGTGCTCGACGTCCGGCTGGTGGAGCGGGTGGCGCTCACCATCGGCAGGCCGATGGAGCTGACCGGCGGCGGCGCGGGCCTTGGCCTTCGGCTGGAGGCTTTCCCGGTGCCGGGCAAGGTGGCCCTTTACCTGGAGGACCCGGGCGCCGGCCCGGGCTTCGGCACCCGCGAGGGCGACACCATCGGGCTCAGGGTGGCGGATGCCGCCACGGGCGCCGCGTTCTTCTACATTCCGGGCTGCGCGGCCGTCGATGCGGCCCTTGCCGAGCGGCTGCGGGGCGCATCGCTGGTCTTGTTCGACGGCACGCTCTACAGTGATGGAGAGATGATCGCCCAGGGGCTATCGAGCAAGACCGGCAGCCGCATGGGCCACATCAGCATGTCTGGGCCGGAGGGCTCTCTCGCGGCGTTCGCGGGCCTCGGCGTGAAGCGGCGCATCTTCGTGCATCTCAACAACTCCAACCCGGTCCTGCGCGAGGACAGCCCCGAGCGGGCGCAGGTAGAGAATGCGGGCTGGGAGGTGGCGTTCGACGGCATGGAGATCCGCCCATGAGTCCGGGGACGACTGCCAGCATGAGCCCCGACGAGCTCGAGGCGGCGATCCGGCAGGTCGGCGCCGAGCGCTACCACGACAAGCACCCGTTCCATCGGCTGCTGCACGGCGGCAAGCTCGACAAGGGGCAGGTGCAGGCCTGGGCGCTCAACCGCTACTGCTACCAGGCCGGCGTGCCGCGCAAGGATGCGGCCCTGATGAGCCGCGCACTGGACCGCGAGCTGAGGCGCGAGTGGGTTCACCGCATCCTGGATCACGACGGCAGCGGCGGCGAGGAGGGCGGCATCGAGCGCTGGCTGGTCCTCACCGATGCCCTGGGGCTGGATCGCGACTATGTCGTCTCCATGGAGGGCGCGCTGCCGGCCACTCGCTTTGCCGTGGAGGCCTATGTGAATTTCGTGCGCGAGCGCACCCTGATCGAGGCCGTCGCCTCGTCGCTGACCGAGCTGTTCGCGCCGTCGATCCACCGGGAGCGGATCTCGGGCATGCTGGAGAACTACGAGTTCGTGGGCGAGCGGGCGATGCAGTATTTCCGCCGCCGGCTCGACCAGGCCAACCGCGATGCCGACTTCGCGCTCGCCTTCGTCAAGGCGCACGCGCGGACGCCCCAGGAGCAGGCTGCCGCCGTGGGCGCGGTTCGCTTCAAGTGCAACGTGCTCTGGGCGCAGCTCGACGCGCTCCACCACGCCTATGTCACGCCGGGGCTCGTTCCGCCCGGCGCTTTCCGGCCGGGCGCGGCCCCGCCGAGGGTGGCCCCGCCGAGCGTCGCATGAGTGGCAGTCCCGACAGCGCCGGTCGACGGCAGCGCCCCATCGTCTCGGCGGCGTCCAGGCCCGCCCTGGCCCGGGGGCGGCGGCTGTATCACGACGAGACCCGCGACAGATGGGTCGTCCAGGCTCCCGAGCGGGTCTTCAGCCCGGACCCGATTGCGGTCGAGGTGCTCAAGCTTTGCGACGGCAGCCGCACCGTCGCGGAGGTCGCGGAAAAT
>DATMZP010000352.1:0-2478 GCA_035573595.1 Hyphomicrobiaceae bacterium | reverse complement strand
GAACGGAGAGATCGGTGCCTGCTTTGCCGACCCGTCTGCCAATTGCGAGGGTGCGGAGAGAGATTGATACGTTCACCATCCCCGAGGGGCGCAGGCGGCGGGTGTATCGACCCTGGCCTTCATCTTGGCGCCCGTCTCGATCCAGTGTCAATCGACAAGAGCTGGCGCCGAGATAGCATGGCAGCCGCGGCCGGCGCGGGGCGCGGAGCATGCAGGGCACGGAAACCGGTGCGACGGACCCGGCTAGCCCCTCACCCGCTTCGATGCGGCCTCCACCCACACACCCTGGTCCACGTCGCGCAGCATTGCCTCCAGGGCCGCAAGCTCAGCCACAACGTCGCGCAGCATGCCGACCTGTGTCTCGTTCAGGCGGGATGCAGCGGTGGGCGGAGACGGCGGCGGGGCCGGAGCCGGAGCAGAGGGAGAAGGAGGCACCACCTTCCGCGCGCGGCCCGACGAGCGGCGGGGTGGGAGTTGCTCGCGGCCCATGCGCTTCACGTCCTCGATGCCACCCTCGCGCAGGATCTTCTGCACACCCCGGACGGAATAGCCCTCGGACTGCAGGAGGCGCCGAATGCCGCGCAGCAGCTCCATCTCGGCCGGCCGGTAGTAGCGCCGGCCGCCGCCGCGCTTCATCGGCTTGAGCTGGGGAAACTTGGTTTCCCAGAACCGCAACACGTGCTTCTTGACGCCCAACTCCTCCGAGACCTCGCTGATGTTGCGAAACGCCTCCATCGCCTTTCGCAAGGCACGCCCCCCGCTGGTTCGCAATTTGCGTCGCTATTCCGCAGCCCGGCGTCGTCCGAGCCCGTTGTTGATGCGCTCTTTCATGATGTTGCTGGGCCGGAACACCAGTACGCGCCGCGGCGTTATTGGTACCTCCTGGCCGGTCTTCGGATTGCGGCCCACCCGCTCGCCCTTCTCGCGGATGTTGAACGATCCGAACGAGGACAGCTTGACCGGCTCTCCCTCAGCCAATCGCTCCGACAGCACCTTGATGACCAGCTCGACCAGCTCTTGAGACTCGTTGCGCGGCAGCCCGACTTTCTGGACGACCGTCTCAGCAAGGTCCGCGCGCGTGAGCGTCTTGCCACTCATAGCCTACCGCCCCTCCCCTTATGGCATGTCACAAATGTTAACTGCGGGCACTCGGAGGGTCAACAACCAACTGGCTGAAATTGCACAATTAAACCGCCCGTGAACGATTTCGGGCCACAGGGCTACCAGCGTGCCAGCACCGCACCCCAGGTGAAGCCGCCGCCCATCGCCTCCATGAGGAGCATGCTGCCCTCCCTGATCCGATGCTCCTCGAACGCCTGATTGAGGGCCAGCGGCACGGACGCGGCCGAGGTATTGCCGTGCTTGGCGAGCGTCATCACCACCTTGTGCGGGGGGATGCCGAGCTTCTTGGCGATGCCGTCGAGGATGCGCTTGTTGGCCTGGTGCGGCACGAACAGATCGATCTCCTCCGGCGCATAGCCCGAGGCCACCAGCGTCTCCTCGATGACGCCGGAGATTTTCTGCACCGCGTGGCGGAACACCTCGCGGCCATTCATGCGCAGGTGGCCCGTGGTCTTGGTGGAGCCGGGACCGCCATCGACGTAGAGCAGGTCCTCGTAGCGGCCGTCCGAACGGATGCGTGTGGCGAGAATGCCGCGGTCCTCGCGGCTCCCCACCTGGGTCTGGGCCTCCAGCACCAGGGCGCCGGCACCGTCGCCGAACAGCACGCAGGTGCCGCGGTCCTCCCAGTCGAGGATGCGCGAGAAGGTCTCGGCGCCGACGACCAGGACGCGGCGCGACTGGCCGCTCTTGACGAAGTTGTCGGCAACCGTCAGGGCGTAGATAAAGCCCGAGCAGACAGCCTGGACGTCGAAAGCCGCGCCCTTGGTGATGCCGAGGCAGGACTGGATCCGCACCGCGGTGGCCGGGAACGTGCGGTCCGGCGTGGCGGTGGCGCAAATGACAAGGTCGATGTCGACGGGGTCGATGCCGGCGCGCACCAGCGCCTGGCGCGAGGCGCCGATGCCGAGGTCGGACGTCAGCTCGTCGGGCTCCGCGACGTGGCGCTGCTCAATGCCGGTGCGCTCCTTGATCCACTCGTCGGTCGTGTCGACAAGCCGAGCCATGTCGTCGTTCGTAATGACGCGCTTGGGAAGATACGCGCCCACGCCGCGGATCACGGATCGAATGACTGCCACCTTACACCTCGTCCCGGCCGGCTCGTCAGCCTAGGCCTGTCATGCCTGTTTCTCTTCCGGTGCCTTGCCCTCGGAAATCTTGCCGTGCAGCGCATCCAGATCGGCAGCCAGGTGGGCCACCAGATCGCTTTCCGCCATGTCGTAGCCCACGCCGATGGCGCTGGCGAAGGCGAAAGCGTCCATCCCCCCGTGACTCTTAATCACAATGCCATTGAGGCCCAAAAACGGCCCGCCGTTGAAGCGGCGCGGGTCCATGCGGTCGCGCAGGGCGCGCAGGCCG
>DATMZP010000351.1:0-4560 GCA_035573595.1 Hyphomicrobiaceae bacterium | reverse complement strand
GCCAGACCTGGATCGACGCCCAGGCGCTTCATCATGTCCTCCATGCGCTGGGCTTGTTGCAGCACACGGTTGAACATCGGCCTTCGCATGTCGTGCTGGTGCATGGTCTCGCCTCATGGCGATCGGCAGCTTGCCCCCCAGCCCCCACAGCGAACTGTCGTCGCCAAACTGGGGTGGCGAGAACGGCTCGGTCATTGACCGAGATCAATACGCAGCGAGTGATGTGGCCCCGCTGCCGCAGCGCGCGGGCGCCGTGCCTTCCGGCTTGCCGGAACACAAGCGCCGCGTGACGTTGGGCGCGGGCTCGCCTGGCATCGCGGATGCGCCCGAGCTGTGGATTGAAGTCGTCCTGAGCCATCGCACGTTGGCGAAACGAGATATGCCTTGCTTGGCACCTACCTCCTGCTTGAACCAGTCGGCTTCTCGCCTGCTCCACAGTGAGGTCATGCCTGTTGATGAGGAACTGCGCCCGCGACCCGACTGTGCCCTGGGAAATGCCTCATTGCGCCCTGAGCTCGCCCAGGAACTCGGAGCCGGGCCGTAGCCCGCTGACCAATAGGCGATCGCGGGCACGGGTGCAGGCCACATAGAACAAGTGCCGCTCGGTGGCGTAGACATCGTCGAGCTCCACCTCGTCGGCCACGGCCTCGATGCGGGACCGCAGCGGGAGCCGGTCCTCGTCGCATCCGATCACGGCAACGGCCTTGAACTCCAGGCCCTTGGCCAGGTGCATCACGCCGATGCGCACCTCGCCGGGCGGGCCCTCCTTGTGGAGTGTCAGCTCGAAGGGAGTGCATTGGGCGGCCTTCACGGCCTCGCGGGCGCGCGCCATGATCTCGCGCGTCCGCACGAACACGGCGATTTCCTCGGGCCGCACGCCCTCGCCGAGAGCGTCGCGGAGAAAGGAGGCGACGGCCCGTTTCTCGGCGTCCGCGTCATCGGCAAGGACGACGATCGGCTCGGGGCCGTTGAAGACGGAAACGGCGCCACTGCGGTCGTCCTTCTCCCCGTCGACGTCGGAGACCGGACCTGGCATCAGCCGATCCGCCGCCTCTCGGATCTGGTGCGAGGTGCGATAGTTGACGTTGAGCGTCACCGACCGTCCCTGCACGTCTACACCCAGCGCCTTCCACGAGAATGGCTGCTGGAAAATGCGTTGGCCGAGATCGCCCGTGAAGAACAGGGCATCGGGAGCAGCCGATGCTAGGGCCGCCAGGAATCTTAACTCCGGCACACCGAGATCCTGCGCCTCGTCGACGACGATGTTGTGGAACGGCTTGGCGCTCCTCTCGCGGTAATGCTCGGCGACGGCGCGGAATACCCCAGCCTCGGTCAGGAGGCCACGCTGGGCGATCTGGCGCTGCACGGTCGCGAAAATCGGCCAGAGCCGATCGCGCTGCCTGTTGCCCATGCGGCTCTTGCGGCCGAGGCGGGGCACGGCGGCATAGGCATCCGCCGACGAGACCTGCCAGGCATCCACGGCATTGGTCCACTCCGAATGCAGGAAGCGCTCCGAGATCGGCGGCTCGCCACTGGCCGCATTGGCCGCTGCAGCGGCCTTTGTCAGCAGGCTCTTGACGAGGTCGGCCCCGGCGACGGCGGGCTGCTGCGCGTGGATCAGCTCGTAGAGCTCCCTGGCGATGCCGAGAAACGAGGCGACACGGATGCGGGGGACGACGGCCGAGGTGTCGCCGACAAGAATCTTGAGCCGCCGCTCCAGCGCCACCGCCAGCGGGTCGGAGAAGGTCGTGAGCAGCACACGGGCGTCGGGGCTCTTGTCGGCCAGCCGCGCGGCGCGATGCAGGGCAACGACGGTCTTGCCGGTGCCGGCCGAGCCGGTGACGCGCACCGGGCCGTCGTACTCACGCTCCACCAGCTCGCGCTGGGAGGGGTGGAGGAAGACGATCCATTTCTCCCAGGGGAAGCTCAGAGCCTGTTCCAGCTCGGCGGCATTCTCGACCACGCGGAAGCGGCGCTGTGCATCGGGATGCTGGAACGGGTCGGCGACCGCCACCGGCGCGGGCACGTCGAGAACGCCCGTGGAGATGAACTCCAGGAGCGCCTCGCCGGCCTCGCTCGGCAGGTGCGTGGCGATGTCGAGGAAGTTGTCCTCGGTTGCCGCCAGGACGTCGTTGATCCAGTCGGGCGGCACGCCGACGGACATCAGCTTGCTGGCATCGAGCGCCCCGAAGCAGAGCACAGGCTCGCCCTTCCTCGGCGCTCCCAACGGCAGCATGTCGACGCCGTCGCCGAGATCGAGCTGCTGCTGCACGGGCCGCGGCGGCGCCACCTCCTCGACGCGCTCGCGCACCTCCACGACCTGGATGGCGCCCGTCTTCGGATGCGCCTCGATGCGGCGGCGCTCGGCCCACGTGTAGGCGTCGTCGTGGTGGCCGACGTAGGCCAGGAGGAAGCTCTGCGCCGTCTTGTGGACGACGATGCGGATGTCGCGGCCCGCCCGGCACGACCAGAAGTTCGGGTCCTTGGAGTCGCCGATGCGGTGCCACTTGAGGCCCGGATGCTCCGGGTTGGTCTGCAGGTCGAATACGGAGGTCTTGGCCGCCTTCTGCTCGTCGCGCGTCAGCTTGGTGAGCGCAGCGGTGAAGCTGTCGGCGATGCGGAATTCCATTTGTGCACCCATCCACCCGTCATCCCGGAAGCCGAGCCGCAGGCGAGGCTATCCGGGACCTCCATCCACGAGTCGAACCTCAAACAACATAAAGCCTCACGAGGTCCCGGCTCGAACCGCTGCTCGCGCAAGCGCTCGCATCGCTTCGGCCGGGATGACGGGTGCTAAACCCGAAACACCTTCATCACCTCGTCCCCGAAGTGGTTGATCACCTTCACGGCGATCCTGCCGTCCTTGGGCTTCGGGAACGGCCGCGACGTGTCGCGGTACAGCGTTGCCCAGGCGTCCTCGTCGATCTCCGCGCGGAGCGCGGTCTTCAGCGCCTTGTAGGGGTCATTGGCGCCGAGGAAGTAGGCGTGGCGCACGAAGAAGCTCTCGGCGTTGTAGTCGGTGTCGATGAACCAGGCGGCGATGCTGCGGGTATCTCCCGAACGGATGTCGCCGGTGTTGGGGTCGAACACGTCGATGCCGTTGATCTTCAAGGCGACGGTGTCGTCGCCCTGGTCGAGGATGTCGATGTCGGGCTCGCCGAACACCACGAACAGGTTGCCCTTGCCGGTGTTCTTGAGCTCGCCCGCCATGTGCAGGTCGGGGTTCATCTTGGCCTTGAGGATCGGCAGCGGCCCGAGCTTGTTGAGCTCGGCGGCGTGCGCGTCGAAGGCGAAGGCGCAGGCGATCAGCGCGTCGAAGCGGGCATCGTTGGCCTCGCGCGCGGCGGCCGTGAGATCGCCGCGCGAGAGCGTGCCGTACTCGGGGCCGACCAGGATGCCGGCGCGGCGCTCCCGGCCAGCCTCCAGGAAGTGCGCCTCGGCGCAGATGTACTCGCCCGGCCAGCCCGAGGGCCGCGCCGCGAAGCGGATGGTGTCGCGCTTCTCGACCTGGGTGACGCCGGCGCTGGTGAGATGGTCGAGCACCATCTCGGCGAAGTCGGTGGGCGGGGTGACACGTATCGAGCGGCGGCGCTTACCGGCCTGGGCGGCGAGCGTATCGGCCAGCTCATCCTCCTCGGAGGGTACCACGCGGTGCGGCGACAGGCTCTCCACCGTGAACGGCCCGGCGACGCGCACCCTGGCATTGTCGACGTAGGGCCGGTCGTACAGGTACTCGACATCCGCGGCCTTGGCGATGGAGGCGTCGATCCGCCTCTGCCGCTCGATGCGCGCCTCCCACCAGGCGGCGTGCAGCTTCCTGGCCGCCTCGGGCCAATCCTTGCCGGCCTCGCGCGGGATCTGCCACTCTTCGAGGGGGTCAGACCCTGCGGGTCTGACCCCATGCTCCCACGTCGCAGGTTTGTCCCCCGTGCTCCGACGGCCGTTGTGCCCTGGGGTCAGACCCGCAGGGTCTGACCCCTTTCCGAGTGCCTTGTTCAGCTGCGCCCGCAGCGGCTCCAGCGTCTGCTGGTACGTCTCCCAGATGACGTCGATCTCGGCGTTGTTAGCGATGGATTTGAGCGTGATGTGTGGCGCGCGCTCGTAGACGAAGCCCTGGCGGATGTCGCCGTGCGTCTCCGCGTCGGCGAGAATCTTGCCCGAGACCTCCTGCTCCCGACCCCGGCCCTCCTTGCTGTCGGCGAGGTGGTAGTAGGGATAGCGCGCGCTCATCAGCCGCGTGCGCGCCAGCGCCAGCGCCACCCGCGAGGTATCGATGGTAATCCAGCGCCGGCCCCATTGCTCGGCAACCGCCGCCGCGGTGCCCGAGCCGCAGGTCGGGTCGAGCACGAGGTCGCGGGGTCCGTAGTCATCAGGATGGCGCGCTCGATGACACGTGATGTAGTTTGCACAACGTAGACCTTTGGATCGGTCGAACTGGCACCGCTACTGACGTCATCCCAGTAGTTGGCAATTGCCATCAAAGGAAAATCATTGTAACTGCTCACCCCTCTGCGGCAGCGTGACTCAGGCGTAGCGGATTGAACGAGAAGCTGCGCGCTG
>DATMZP010000350.1:0-2689 GCA_035573595.1 Hyphomicrobiaceae bacterium | reverse complement strand
TTGACGATGACGAACGGTTTGTCGGCGCGCTCGCTCTCGCCCTGGATGGCGCGGGCGATCAGCTCCTTGCCGACGCCGCTCTCGCCCTCGATCAGGACCGGGATGCCGGAGGCGGCGGCGCGGCGCGCCAAGCCGACGACCCGCTGCATGGCCTCGGCTCGCAGCACCAGGTCGGTGAAGTTGAGCACGCCGTCGAGCTTGGCCATGGACTGGTAACTCGTGTTTACGCCACTAGAACTGAATCATCGCCCCCGCGGTACAACGCGGGCGCGAGGCCAAGCCGGAGCACACGACCGGCCGCGGAGGCCAAGACTGCCCCAATTGGGTAAATGCATCCTTTCTTTCGTTGGGCGGGCCGGGGCGATTCTATTCCGGTGGCGGCTGGCGTGAGCCCTTTGCCTGCAGGCGTGTCCCGGGCGGCAGCGGGAAGCCGCGCAGGAGTTCCGCCGCGGCCATCGGCCGCTTGCCGGCGCGTTGCAACTCCAGGAGCTGGACGGCGCCATCCCCGCAGGCCACGGTGAGCGCCGCATCGAGGACGGTGCCCGGCAGCCCCGAGCCGGGCGCAACATGGGTGCGCAGGACCTTGATGCGCTCTCCCGCCGCGCCGGCCGCGAACCAGGCTCCGGGGAAGGGCGAGAGCCCGCGGACGTGGTTGTGCACCGCGGCTGCAGGCTGCGTGAAGTCGATGGCCGTCTCGGCCTTGTCGATCTTGGCTGCGTAGGTGACGCCCTCGTCCGGCTGGGGCATGCAGGGGAGCGCCCCGGCCTCCAGCCGGGCCAGAGCCTGGACCATGAGGGCCGCCCCTCGCTCCGCCAGAAGGTCGTGCAACTCTCCGGCGGTCGTGTCGGGGCCGATCGGCATCGGCTCGGCGAGGCAGACCGGCCCCGTATCGAGGCCCTCCTCCATCCGCATGATGCTCGCCGCCGTGGCGGCATCCCCGGCCATGACCGCACGCGCGATCGGCGCCGCTCCACGCCAGCGTGGCAGGGCGGAAGCGTGGAGGTTGAGACAGCCGTAGCGCGGCGCCTCCAGCACCGGGGGCGGCAGGATCAGGCCGTAGGCCGCCACAACGGCCACATCGGCCTGGTGCCCGGCGAAGGTCTGCCGCTGGGCCTCGTCGCGCAGGGTGCGCGGGGTGAGGACGGGAAGGCCGGCAGCGTCGGCGTAGGCGTGCACCGGCGACTTGCGCTCGCCCATGCCGCGCCCCGCCGGCCGCGGAGCGCGCGAGTAAACGGCGACAGCCTTGTGCCCCGCTGCCAGCAGTGCCGAGAGCGTCGGCACGGCAAAGTCCGGAGTGCCCATGAAGACGATGCGCATACGGGGTCAGGCCCCTCGCCACCAAGCCCGAGATTTGAACGCCATGCCGACGCGAGGGGTCTGACCCCGGCTGCCCTAGGGGGTCGGACCCGCAGGGTCGGACCCCTTGTCCCGCGTCTGCTTCTTGAACCTGCGCACGATGATGTCGCGTTTGAGCCGGGACAGGAAGTCGATGATCAGCCGGCCGTTGAGGTGATCGATCTCGTGCTGGATGGCGGTGGCGAGCAGGCCCTCCGCCTCCAGCTCGTTGGGCTTGCCGTCACGGTCGAGATACCTCACCCTGAGCGATGCCGGGCGCTCGATGTCCACGCGTACGTCGGGGATCGACAGGCAGCCCTCCTCGTGCAGGCGCATCTCCGAGCCCAGGGTGAGGATCTCCGGGTTGATCAGCACCAGCGGATTGGGCTCCTCGTCCTTGCCCGCGGTGTCAAGCACGATCAGCCGGCGCGGGATGCCCACCTGCACCGCCGCCAGCCCGACGCCCGGGGCGTCGTACATGGACTCCAGCATGTCGTCGGCCAGCCGCCGCAACTCGTCGTCCACACGCTCAACGCGCGCGCTCATCTTGCGCAGCACCGGGTCTGGCAGGGTGACGATGGGAAGGATAGCCATGCCGATGAGATAAGATGGAGTGGTGGGTCGGTCAATTCCCTGTGACCGAGGTGCAGCTGGGCTGAACGATATGAGCAGGGGGGAGCGGCAGGGGGCTATCGCGTCCGGCTGGCCCGGCCTTGCTATCGCCGCGGCTGCGATGTTGGTCGTGGGCCTGCATCTAGGCGGAGGACACAGCCATGTCTGACGACGAGCGCGCCATTCGCGACCTGGTCGCCACCTGGATGGCGGCCTCCAAGGCGGGCGACCACGACACGGTGCTCGGCCTGATGGCCGACGACGCGGTCTTCATGGTGCCCGGCCGCGAGCCGTTCGGGAAGGCGGCGTTCGCTGCCGCCTCCAAGGGCATGGAAGGCGTGCGCATCGAGGGCACCAGCGACATCGTCGAGCTGCAGGTGCTGGGCAACTGGGCGTATCTGCGCAACCATCTCAATGTGACGATCACGCCGCCCGGCGGCGCGCCCACGACGCGCTCGGGCTACACCCTCACCATCCTGCGCAAGGAGGCCGACGGGAATTGGCGGCTGGCGCGCGATGCCAATCTGCTCGCGTGATCGGTTCAGCGCAGCCAGTTCTCCGCTGACAGGCCTCTGATGCGGCTGAAGTCGCGCTCGTTGTCTGTCACCAACGTGCAGCCGAGGGAGATCGCGTGCGCCGCGATCAGGAGGTCGTTCGCCGCGATGGGACGGCCCGCCTTCTCGAGATTGGCGCGGATGACGCCGTACGCGGCATCGGCTGGAGCCTGGAGGGGCAGAACCTC
>DATMZP010000349.1:0-10383 GCA_035573595.1 Hyphomicrobiaceae bacterium | reverse complement strand
GAGGCGCTGGAACATGGCCTCTGGCGCCTCGCGCGGCCGGCCGCACAAATCGTCCTGCGCCAGGGCCGGGGCAGCCGCCACGGCGAGCCCGCAGACGAGGCCCAGCGCCTCGATCCGGACGACGGTGCGCCGCGCCATGCTCTGCCTCCGTCTCAGCCCGCCAGCCGCGCCTCGATGGCGGCCAGCGCCGCATCGGCCTTGGAGCCATCGGGGCCGCCGGCCCGGGCCAGGTCGGCACGGCCGCCGCCCTTGCCGCCCAGTACCTCGGCGCCGGCGAGCGCCAGATCCACCGCGCTGATGCGCTCGATGAGATCCTTGGTGACGCCCACCACCAGGTTGGCCTTGCCGTCCTCGGAGACCCCGACGATAGCGACCACGCCCGAGCCCACCTGCCTCTTGCCGTCGTCGACGAGGCCGGGCAGGTCCTTGGGGTTGAGGCCCTGCACCGAGCGCGCCAGCAGCTTGATGTCGCCCACCGCGCGGATCGACGCAGCTGCGCCGTCGGCCGCCTTGCCGTTGGACTGCTGGGCCGCACCCCCGCCTAGGGCGAGCTGGCGCTTGGCGTCGGCGAGCTGGCGCTCCAGCTGCTTGCGCTCGTCGAGCAATGCCTTGACGCGATCCACCACGTCGTCGGGCCGCGTGCGCAGCACGCCGGCCAGCTCGCGCATGCGCGTATCTTGCTGGGCTAGGTACTCGCGTGCGCCCTCCGAGGTCAGCGCCTCGATGCGGCGGACGCCGGCGGAGCTGGCACTCTCCGCAACGATCTTCACGAGGCCGATGTCGCCCGTGCGACTGATGTGGGTGCCCCCGCACAGCTCCACCGACCAGGCCTTGTTGGCCTTCGTCGGTGTCGGACCCTCCGGGTCTGACACCGTCTCACCCATGGAGACGACCCGCACCTCCTCGCCGTACTTCTCGCCGAACAGCGCCATGGCACCGGTCTCCAGCGCATCCTCCAGCGCCATCAGACGGGTCGTGACCGGGGAGTTCTGCACCACGTAGGCATTGGCCATGTCCTCGACCGCGGCCAGCTCCTCCGCGCTCATGGGCTTGGTGTGCGAGAAGTCGAAGCGCAGCCGGTCGGGCGCCACCAGCGAGCCCTTCTGGGCCACGTGGGTGCCCAGCACCTGGCGCAGCGCCTCGTGCAGGAGGTGGGTGGCGGAGTGGTTTGCCCGCGTGGCGGTGCGGCGCCCACGGTCCACGGTGAGTGCCACGGCCGTGCCCGGCTTGAACGAGCCGTTCTCGACCCGGCCGAAGTGCACGATGAGGTCGCCCAGCCGCTTCTGTGTGTCGGTGACGCGGAACAGCGCCCCCTTCAGCCCCTCGATGACGCCCTGGTCGCCAACCTGGCCGCCGGACTCGCCATAGAACGGCGTCTGGTTCAGCACCAGCGCGCCCTCGTCGCCGGCCTTGAGGCTCTTCACCTCCTTGCCGCCCTTGACGATGGCCTTCACCTCGCCCTCGGCGGTCTCGGTCTCATAGCCCAGGAAGTCGGTGGCGCCGACCGCCTCCTTCACCTCGAACCAGACCGTCTCGGTGGCCGCCTCGCCGGAGCCCTTCCAGGCCTTGCGCGCCTTCTCCTTGTCCGCTTCCATGGCCGCATCGAAGGCATCGGTATCGACCTTGATGCCACGCAGCTTGAGGGCATCCTGCGTCAGGTCTAGCGGGAAGCCGTAGGTCGAGTAGAGCTTGAACGCCGTGTCGCCGGACAGCGCGTCGCCCTTCTTCAGGCCGCGGCTCGCTTCGTCGAGCAGGCCGAGGCCGCGCTCCAGCAGCGAGCGGAAGCGCGTCTCCTCCAGCTTCAGCGTCTCGCTGATCAGCGCCTGCCCCCGCCCCAGCTCGGGGTAGACTTGGCCCATCTGCTCAACCAGCGCCGGCACCAGCCGGTGCATCAGCGGCTCCTTGGCGCCGAGCAGATGCGCGTGCCGCATGGCGCGCCGCATGATCCGGCGCAGCACGTAGCCGCGGCCGACGTTGGACGGCAGCACGCCCTCGGCGATCAGGAAGCTGGTGGCCCTGAGGTGGTCGGCGATCACCCGGTGCGAAGCCTGGTGCTCGCCCCTGGCGGGCACGCCGGTCGCCGCCTCCGAGGCCGCGATCAGCGCCCTGAACAGGTCGGTCTCATAGGTGGAATACACGCCCTGCAGGATTGCCGTCATGCGCTCCAGGCCCATGCCGGTATCGATGGAGGGCTTCGGCAGGTCCACCCGGTCGCCCGGTGCGCGCTGATCGTATTGCATGAACACCAGGTTCCAGAACTCCAGGAACCGGTCGCCGTCCTCGTCCGGGCTGCCGGGCGGGCCGCCCTGCACCTTGTCGCCCTGGTCGAAGAAGATCTCCGAGCAGGGGCCGCACGGCCCGGTGTCGCCCGCCGACCAGAAGTTGTCCGAGGTGGAGATACGGATGATCTTCTCGTCCGCGAACCCCGTCACCTTCTTCCACAGGCGGTAGGCGTCCTCGTCGTCGTGGTAGATGGTGACGAGCAGGCGCTTCTTGTCGAGCCCGAAGTCCTTGGTGACCAGCTCCCACGCCAGCGGGATCGCCCGCTCCTTGAAGTAGTCGCCGAACGAGAAGTTGCCGAGCATCTCGAAGAACGTGTGATGCCGGGCGGTATACCCGACGTTGTCGAGGTCGTTGTGCTTACCCCCGGCCCGCACGCACTTCTGCGCCGTGGTGGCGCGCGAATAGGCCCGCTTCTCCTGGCCGGTGAAGACGTTCTTGAACTGCACCATGCCGGCGGAGGTGAACATCAACGTCGGGTCGTTGCGCGGCACCAGCGGCGACGACGGCACCACCTCGTGGCCGTTCCTGGCAAAGAAATCGAGAAAGGTCGACCTGACCTGGTTGACGGTCGTCATGTGTCTGCCCAACGGATTTTGCTGGCCCCTTCTAGCTATGCCGGGGGGCCATGTCCACAAATGCGGGCTCGGCCTGCCCCTCACCCCGGCCAGAGCGATCCGAGCCAAACGCGAAACCAAAAGCTCGGCAAATTCCTGGCGCTGTGACACAACAGCCATACGACATCGACTGCAATCGGAGATAGGCCGGCACAAATGACCGATGCCGCAAACGCAGCGAACGCCCCGATCGCCGCCCCCGGTGGCGACTACAATCTCCTTCCCTACACCTCCAGGCCCTTCCCGCACTCGGCACCGCCACGGCTGGCCGGCCAGGCGGCGATGTTCGGGCTGAGCGCCCCCGCCGTCTCCGAGGCCCGCGTCCTGGAGCTGGGTTGCGCCTCGGGCGGCAACATCATTCCGCTCGCTCTGCGGTTTCCGGGCGCCCGCTTCCGCGGCATCGATCTCACCGAGCGCCACGTACGCGATGGCCAGGCGCGCGTTGCAGCGCTGGAGCTGAGGAACGTCGCCATCGAGCAGGGCGACATCGGCGCGCTTGACCTTAAGGGGCAGCGCTTCGACTACATCGTCTGCCATGGCGTCTACAGCTGGGTGCCGGAGCCGGTGCGCGAGGCGATCCTGCGCATCTGCGGGGAGAGCCTCGCCGACACTGGCGTTGCCTACATCAGTTACAACGTCTACCCGGGCTGGCAGGTGCGCGGCACGATCCGCGACATGATGATCTCCTGCGCCGGCCCGCAGGGAGAGCCTGCAACGCGCGTGGCCAAGGCGCGGGCGATGCTGGAGGGCATTGCCAAGGCCCCGCGTATCGCCAATCCCTATGGCGAGATGCTGCGCAACGAGGCCAGGAAGCTAACCGCACGGGACGACGACTACCTCCTTGGCGAGTTCCTGGACGCCGAGAACGCGCCCTGCCATTTCAGCGACTTCGCCGCCAAGGCCGCGAGCTGTGGTCTCAACTACCTGTGCGAGGCGGAGCTTGGCCATTGCTTCCCCGAGCACATGGGGCCGGAGGTTGGCGGACTGATCCGCGGACTGTCAGCCAACGACCTGGTCCAGCTCGAGCAGCATATGGACATCTTCAAGGGCCGTACGTTCCGCCAAACCCTGCTCGTCAAGTCCCCGCAGTCCAGGATTCAGCGCATGCTGGCGCCGGAGCGCCTGCGCGGCCTTCACGTATCGGCGCGCATGACCTGCACGGCCAGGCCGGACGGCAGCTGGCAGTTCTCGGGCCCGAGCGGCGTGCTCAACACCACCGACGCGACCATGTCCCGGGCCTTGCAGCAGCTCACGGAGGTCTATCCCGCCACCCGTACGGTGCGCGAGCTCGCCGCCGAGGTGCGCGCCGCCGACAGGGAGGGGGCGATCCGCGATGCCGTTTTCCAGGCGGTCCTGGTCGGGCTCGCGGACGTTGCAAGCGTGCCCCTGCGGCTCGACCCGGCGGGCCGGCACAAGGGCAAGCCCAAGGCGGGGCGCCTCGCACGTCTCGATGCGGCCCGGCGCACCGGCTGGACCACGGGGCCCGGCCACGACGTGGTCCCGCTCGATGCCGTCAGCATGGTCCTTCTGCCGCTGATGGACGGCACGCGCGACCGCGAGGCGCTGAAGGGCGGGCTGCTTGCGGCAGTGGGCGCCGGTCTCATCAAGCTCCAAGACCTGGCATCGGGCGTCGAGGAGACAGGAGCGGCCCTTGATGCGGCGGCCGCTGCCCACGTCTCCCGCACGATCGAGAATCTGGCCGGCGCACGGCTCCTCTGATGGGCGCGCTGCTATCGCCTCGCCTTCTCGATGACCACCACACCTGGCGCGTCATGGCTTTAACCTTCAGCTCCGAGCGCCTGGCTTCTCCCACGCCTCAATCCCCCGCATCCGCGAGGCTGCCCTTGCGCGCGTGCCTCCGGTCCTCGTCGTCCGTCCCTTTGGGGTCCGCGTCGAAGACGAGGCGGTCGAGGCCGGCCAGCGCCACGAAGCGCTTGCCGCGGGCGCGGCCGATGAGCGTGAGATTCGCCTTCTGCGCCAGCTCCACGCCCCAGGCCGTGAAGCCGGAGCGCGAGACCAGCACGGGGATGCGCATCTTCACGGTCTTGATGACCATCTCCGAGGTCAGCCGTCCCGTGGTGTAGAAGATCTTGTCGTCCGGCGGCACGCGGTTGAGGAACATGTAGCCGGCGATCTTGTCGACCGCGTTGTGGCGGCCCACGTCCTCCATGTAGATCAGCGGCTTGTCCTCGTGCGCCAGCACGCAGCCGTGGATCGCCCCGGCCTTCAGGTAGAGGCTGGGCTCGGTGTTGATCTTCCTCGTGAGCTGGTAGAGCCAGGAGGTCTTGACACGGGCGTCCGGGTTGAGCCGCACCTGGTCGAATTCCTCCATCAGGTCGCCGAACACCGTGCCCTGGGCGCAGCCCGAGGTCTGCGTCTTCTTCCTCAGCTTGTCCTCGAAGTCGGTCTGCCGGCGGGTGCGCACCACCACGGCGGCGATGTCCTCGTCGTAGTCGATGCCGGTGATCTCGTCGTCGGCCTTGAGCATGTTCTGGTTGAGGAGATAGCCGACGGCCAGCAGCTCGGGCCGGTCGCCGATGGTCATCATCGTCACGATCTCGCGGCCGTTGAGAAACAGCGTCAGCGGCCGCTCGGTGATCACCGACGTCTCGACCGGCCGGCCCTCGTGGTCGACGCCGGGCACGCTGACGGACAGACGTGGGTCGTCCGGGTCGGGGCGGATCTCGAACTCTTTCAAGCGGGCGCTCCAGGGCTGAGGGCTCAGCCAGCGATGTAGTCCCTGCCGGGAAGCGCCGCAAGGCAGGCAGCAATCAGCCACTCATGCGGTCCGCCAGGCCTCGCCAGGGGTGGGCCATGCGGGATCTCTCAGCAACACCGCGTCCTCCGCGAGATACCGCAGGCGTCATGCGGACGCCGACGGACGGCACGCATCCGGCCCGAGACGGCGGAGCTGCGGCGCGCCGTGGCAGCGCGACCGCCGCCGGTGCCGCACTGCTCTCGCAAGAGCTGGCAGAATTTCTCTCGATCTACTGAAGATAAGGACAATTCTCTCGATCTAGTGAAGATAAGAACAATGCACGCGACTTAAAGACAATCCTGTCGCTTGCACAGTCCAGTTCATCAAATCTTTCTCGCCTGAAGGCGGACATGGCTCGTTGCGCCCCTCGGTCCGACCGCTCCAAGATGAGCAGCTGGATCGATCGCTATGCATTGCGTTTACAGTGCCATTGCCACCTGCAAGGACCGATACAGCGACCTCCAGCCTGGGCGTTGCAGCGGCTCGGTCTTCCCGAGCGGGTTGCTCCAGGTGCGCCCCAAATACACCGGGTTCAGCATCGCTCCTGTCGGAGGCTGACATTGGAAACTCCTGCAATATCTTCAATATCCGGCCAGAACCATTGCCGGCGTTTCCAATACCATTCCCCTTGGAGGCAAGAACCGGTTTGAGATTTCCCGGCCAATAACCTACGGGCAGTGGCGGCAGGTAGCCGTAGAAGGTGACGAGAACGAAGGACTTGCCGGTGCCGCGCAGGCCCAGGATAAGGCCGTCGACCGACCTCGGCTGCTCGCAGCCGCCGTTGGGCCCAGGCGAATCCGGCCCGTCCGGCCCCTCGAACGCCGTGATGGACACGAAGATGCTGGTTTCAAACACCCTGACGGTGAAGCTGACCCAGACGACGCCGAGCTTCAGCTCGATCGACTGCTCGCGGACGGCGAGTCCGCCCAGGACGCGGACAGCCACGTCGCGGCCGACCTCGCTGGCGGCGTGCTCGTAGGCCGCGTGCCACGCCTCCGGCCATGCCCACGACCGTGCGATGAGCTGCTGAGACGGCCAGACGTAGATGGTATGCGCGAGGGGATCGGCCCCCGCCGGCTTCGTAGCGTATGCCATTGACCCGCACCCTTCTCGGCAAGACCCTGCCGGGTCAGCCCTGCCCGAAGTTTCACCTACAAACGATTTCCGACGGAAGTTGGGCGCCGTTTCACAGCGATTTCCGGCAGGGCCGACACCCGCCAAGGCCAAGCCATTTGGGTTGTCCGTATTCGCTGTTTGATCTTCTCTGGATGTCTGACCGACTGATGATGGCAGGATTTATATAGCTCGTTGCGAAATGAGCACAGGTCTCCCAGGAGCGTACCGTCTCTGTTAGGGCCGTGCCGTCTCTGCTACAGTGGCCTCCTTCAGGAATCGGGAAAAATCGCATGCTGCGCCAATCGCTGATCGAGTACGGCAAGCCGCTTGAAGCCACCGAGGCCGAGACGCCTGCACCCAAGGGCAGCGAGGTTCTGCTGCGCGTGTCCCACTGCGGCGTGTGCCACTCCGATCTGCACCTGCAGGACGGCTACTTCTCCCTCGGCGGCGACCAGAAGCTGGACGTGCGCGGGCTGAGGCCCCTGCCCTTCACCTTCGGCCATGAGATCGCCGGCACCGTGGAGGCCACCGGCCCGGAGGCTCAGGGCGTACCCAAGGGCAAGCGCTACGCCGCCTATCCCTGGATCGGCTGTGGCACCTGCGCGGTGTGCGCCCGCGGCGACGAGCATCTCTGCAACGCGCCGCGCGCGCTCGGCGTCACCGTGGACGGCGGCTACGCCACCCACGTGCTGGTACCGCACCCGCGCTATCTGCTGGATGTTGAGGGTGTTGCCCCGGAGATTGCCGGGCCGCTCATGTGCTCGGGCCTCACCGGCTACAGCGCCGTCAAGAAGGCGCTGCCCTACCTGCGCTCCGGCCCGCTGCTCATCGTTGGCCTGGGCGGTGTCGGCATGATGGGCCTGCAGTTTGCCCGCGCCCTCACCGATGCGCCGATCCTGGCGGCCGACATCGACCCGGCCAAGCGCGAGGCGGCGCTCAAGCTCGGCGCCAGGGAGGCCTTCGACCCGACGGATGCCGGCGCGCGCAAGGCCATTGCCAAGGCCTCCGGCGGCGGCGTTGGTGCGGCGGTCGACTTCGCCGGTTCCGACAGATCGCTGGGCTTTTGCCAGTCGGTGGTGGCCAAGGGCGGGGCCGCCATCGTGGTGGGCCTGCTTGGCGGCAGCTTCACCCTGCCGGTACCCATGTTCCCGCTGCGCGCGCTGACCGTGATGGGCAGCTACGTCGGCTCGCCCGCCGAAGCGCACGAAATGATGGCGCTGGTCAGAGCCGGAAGGATCGCGCCGATCCCGGTGGAGACGCGCCCGCTCTCCGAGACCAGCCGCTCGCTCGACGATCTGCGCGCCGGCCGCATCGTCGGCCGGGTGGTCATCACGCCCTGATACGGCACGACAGGATAGGACTTTCAAGGCATGAAGATCGCTGTAATGGGCCCCGGCGGCGTGGGCGGCTACTTTGGTGCGCGGCTGGCCGCCGCCGGCAACGACGTGACCTTCGTGGCGCGCGGCGCCCATCTGGAGGCCATGCGCCAGAGCGGCTTGCGGCTCGACAGCCAGCTGGGCAGCCTCCACCTCAACCCGGTCAAGGTGGTCGCCGACGCCCGCGAGATCGCCGCCGCCGATGCCGTACTGTTCGCGGTG
This sequence comes from Hyphomicrobiaceae bacterium, assembly GCA_035573595.1. Taxonomy (GTDB): domain Bacteria; phylum Pseudomonadota; class Alphaproteobacteria; order Rhizobiales; family Hyphomicrobiaceae; genus AWTP1-13. Next base: position 2,014 of record DATMZP010000349.1, on the reverse strand, counting down.
AAGATGCGCGATACCGAGAGCGCGGCGGAATCGCTGCGCGCCCTTGCCGCGGGCGGCGCCAGCGTGTTCACCTTCCAGAACGGCGTGGAGAGCGGGGTGCGCATCGGCCGTATCCTCGGCCCCGGCAAGGTTGTAGAGGGCGCCGCGCGCATCTCCGCTCATATCGCCGGGCCAGGGGTGCTCAAGCAGGTGGGCGACTTCGCGGTGCTGGAGTTCGGCGAGGCCGATGGCAGCGCCAGCCCGCGCGTTGCGGCGTTCCATGCCGCCTGCGTGGCCGCCGGTATCAACGCCAGCGTGTCCGAAAACATCTCGCGGACGCTCTGGACGAAATTTGCCTTCCTGGCGCCCATGTCAGGCATGACGGCGCTGACGCGAGGGCCGATCGGCCCGGTGCGCGCCACGCCGAAGTCGCGCGCGCTGCTGCAGGCCGCGGTGGAGGAGGCGGTGGCGCTGGGCGTGGCGCAAAAGACTGGCCTGGTGCCCGAGGACGCCGCGCGCACCATGAAGCTTATCGACAGCCTGCCGCCCGAGATGACCTCGTCCATGTGCCACGACCTGCTGGCCGGCAAGCCCATCGAGGTGGAGGGCCTGTCGGGCGCCGTGACGCGCCTCGCCGAGGAGCACGGGCTCGCCGCCCCCAGCAACGCCTTCATCGCCGCGGCGCTGGCGCCGTTCGTCGACGGCAAGCCCTGATACTGGCATCGGTCTCAGCCGATCGCCGGTTGCCGGGCCAATTCGCGGTCTTGGCGCGCCGCCTCCGCGCGGGCCGGGGGGGCTCTGTCTTGTGGAAAGGTCTGGGAGCGGGCTGTTTCTGCGCCGCGTCAGAGCGAAGGTAGCGGACTTCGCTCCGCCCCGATTCGCCCCCTGATTCGCCCATATGCGCTTCCCGCCCAATCTGCTCGACGAGATCCGCGCCCGGCTGCCCGTCAGCCAGGTGGTGGCGCGCCGGGTGCAGCTCAAGCGCGCGGGGCGGGAGTATAAGGGGCTGTCGCCCTTCAAGACCGAGAAGACGCCGTCGTTCACGGTCAACGACCAGAAGGGGTTCTATCACTGCTTCGCCTCCGGCGAGCACGGCGACATCTTCACATTCGTCATGAAGACCGAGGGCCTGAGCTTCACCGAGGCGGTGGATCGGCTGGCGCAAGAGGCCGGCGTTCCGATGCCCAAGGCCGGGCCGCGGGACGTCGAGGCCGAGGACCGGCGCTCGCGGCTCTACGAGCTGCTCGCGGCCTCGGCGGCGTTCTTCGAGAAGCAGCTGGCGGGTCCGCAGGGCCAGGTAGCGCGGCAGTACCTGGCCAAGCGCGGGCTCGATGCGGCCGGCATCGCCCGCTTCCGCCTTGGCCACGCCCCGAACAGCCGGTCGGCGCTGAAGGAGCATCTGGCGTTGGCCGGATTCACCGCAGCTGAGATGACTGCCTCGGGGATGCTGATTGCCGGAGACGACATCCCCGTCTCCTACGACCGGTTCCGCCACCGCGTCATGTTCCCGATCACGGACCTCAATGGCCGCATCATCGCCTTCGGCGGGCGCGCCCTGGACCCGGAGGCGCCGGCGAAATACCTGAACTCGCCGGAGACGCCGCTCTTCCACAAGGGCGGTATTCTGTTCAACGCCCACAACGCCCGCGCCACCGCCCACGACAAGAACCGAATCGTAGTGGTGGAGGGCTACATGGACGTGATCGCCATGGCGCTCGCCGGCTTCCCCGAGACCGTGGCGCCGCTCGGCACCGCCCTCACCGAGGACCAGATCAAGCTGCTCTGGCGCATGGCGCCCGAGCCGATCCTGTGCTTCGACGGCGATGCCGCCGGCCGCAAGGCCGCCTTCCGGGCGGTCGAGACCGTGCTGCCGCACCTAAGGCCCGGGCACAGCCTGCAGTTCGCGTTCCTGCCGAACGGGCTCGACCCCGACGACCTTGTGCGCCAGCACGGCGCGGGCGCCATGCGCGATATCCTGGAGAACCGCGCCCGCGCACTCTTCGACGTGCTGATGGAGCGCGAGGAGCAGCAGGGG
>DATMZP010000348.1:0-2094 GCA_035573595.1 Hyphomicrobiaceae bacterium | reverse complement strand
TGCGCTTGGGCAGGTTGGAGAACCAGTACTTGGCGGGCTCGGCGTCGCTCTCGGGCCACTCGATCAGCAGCCACTCTTCGAGCCAGGGTTCCGAGCGCTGGGTGTCGCGATGCGCCGGGCGCACCCGCACGGCGGCGAAGCGTGAGCTCAGTTCGCCGTTCGTGCCCACGCGCCAGGTAACGCTGCGCCAGGCTTGCGCCGGCAGGCTCGACGCCAGCGCTTTCAGCGTCACCGGCTGGTTCTCGGCATCGCGCCGCAGCCGGGTCGGGCGCCGGCCACGGCCCGACCAGGGCAGCGGCGGCAGTGGTCCGGTGCCGGGCGCCCAGACACTGGTGCCGGAGCGCACGCCGAGCATGTAGCGCAGGCCGAGGTCGGCGACGCCGACGCGGAAGGCGGTCTCGTCGCCATAGCCGGCATCACCCAGCACAATCCCCACCGGCACGCTGGCTGCCAGCGCCTGGCGGAGTTGCCCAAGCGCGATCGCGGTCTTGGTCTCGAAGCCGATCGCCGCCGGCACCCCGGCCTTGGCCCGGCGGACCGGATCGTTGGCCCACGCCTCGGGCAGGAACAACTGGTAGGCGATCGGCAGGCTGGCATGGTCATTGGCCACCGAGAGGCTGACCGCCACCTGGCAGTTGTCCGGCTTGCCCAACTGCCCGCAATACTGCCGCGCCACACCCACCGAATGGGTGCCCTGCTTGGGAAAGCTGCTGTCGTCGAAAATCCAGTAGCACACCGGCCCATGCCGCTCGATCGCCGGCAGCACCTCGGCCCGCACCGCGGCCAGCAGCGCCGCATCGTCCCACTCCGCCTCGGCCACCACATGGTGCAGCGACTGGTGTTTGGCCTGGACATGCGCGGGATCGAGCCGGGCGGCCATCGGCTCGATGCTCTTGCGCTCACCGGGCAGCAGCAGACCGGTGCAATAGGTCTGCGCCGAGGCCGCCCGGCTGGTATGCCCCAGCCCCCCGGTAATCGCATCCAGATACGCCGCCAACCGGGCCTCGCCCGTCAGCGGCTGTTGGGTTGCTTGCTGATCCATCGCCCCTATATGGGGTGGCTACAGCCAACAGCCAGAGGAAAGTGACACAGTAAGATTAGGGTGCACAATAGCGCCGCCGAGACGCCGGAGCGGTCAAACTCGAACGCCTCCAGCGTCTTCATCCGCGGCAGCTTCGCCTCGTGCAGCAGCCGGGTGATCGCGCGGCTCTCCCGCTCCTCCATCTCGGCCGCCAGCAGCGCCTCGAGATAGCCGACATGCGATTGGCCTTCGCGGGCCGCTGCGTCCGCCAGGCGGGCGAACTGCGTGCCGATCGTCGGCATGCGCAGTGTCTTGCAATGCTGCCGGATGGCTTGGTCCTGAAGCTCGGCCATCATGCGTTCCCCGCACACGGGGCCGATAACAGCGTGTCGTAGTCCGCCAGATCCGGCAGCGGCCGGTCGTAGCGGACCAAGGCACCGACATCGATCGGTTCGGGTTCGGCTTTGTGCAACGAGGCTTCGGTTAGCAGATAGCGCACCGCGGCGACGTCGCAGGCGCCATGCGACAGCGCCAAGGCAACGGCGGCGTGCAGCCGGTCATGACCAAACTCTTGGCCCAGTGCCAACACGCCAATCATCGCGCGGGTGCCGGTTTGCTTGCCGTGCCGCTTGTTCAGTTGCGCCCACAGCTCATCGTAGCAGACAGGCCAGCGGCCCGCCGCGCGCCATTGCGCCAGCGGCTTCGACCCGGCAAACGCGCCCGGCTTGTGGCTCAGCACGTCGAGATAATGCTCAAGATCGAGCACATGCTGGCGGCGGCTGTGACAGCGCTCGTGACGGGCGATCAAGCGACCGGTCTGCCAGATCTCGACGTGCAGCGGATGGACGCGCGCTTCCACCCGGCTGCCCGCGCGGGCTGGCACTGAGTAGAAGTTGGTCTTGACTGTAACGCAACCTTGCTTGTCGACTACAGGGAAGACAATCTCAGCCAGTTCGAGACCTTCAACCGCACAGGGCAGTAAATGGCCACGTTCGATTGCCATCGCGGCGCCGATCGTCTCGCTGCGCCCATCGAGCACGCGCGCCTCATCCGCGCGACAGGCCGTCAGCAGC
>DATMZP010000347.1:0-4171 GCA_035573595.1 Hyphomicrobiaceae bacterium | reverse complement strand
TGCTGCCGATCAAGAATGGGAGAACCAGCGTGAACATCAGGTCCATCGTCCGCTCCGTGACCGCTGCGGCGGTCCTCGCGGGCGGCGCCACTGTTGCGCTTGCGGCGGACATCTCCGGCGCCGGCGCCACCTTCCCCTACCCGATCTATGCCAAATGGGCTGACGCCTACAAGAAGGAGACCGGCATTGGCCTGAACTACCAGTCGATCGGCTCCGGCGGCGGCATCAAGCAGATCCAAAACAAGACCGTCACCTTCGGGGCCAGCGATGCCCCGCTCAAGGGCGCGGACCTTGAGAAGTTCGGCCTCGTTCAGTTCCCCATGGTGATGGGCGGCATCGTGCCGGTCGTGAACCTCGACGGCGTCAAGCCCGGCGACCTTGTGATCGACGGCCCAACGCTCGCCAAGATCTTCCTCGGCGAGATCAAGACCTGGGACGACGCCGCCATCAAGAAGCTGAACCCCAATGCCAAGCTACCGAGCCAGGCCATCGCCGTCGTGCATCGGTCCGACGGGTCGGGCACCACCTTCAACTTCGCCTACTATCTCGCCGAGGTCAGCCCCGAATGGAAGAGCAAGGTCGGCGTAAACACCTCGCTTGAGTGGCCCGTGGGCATCGGCGCCAAGGGCAACGAGGGTGTGGCCAACAACGTGCGCCAAACGAAGGGGTCGATCGGCTACGTCGAGTATGCCTATGCGCTGCAGAATAAGCTCACCCACGCCAAGATGCTCAACAAGGCGGGCAAGACCGTCGAGCCCACCTCGGAGAGCTTCCAGGCCGCGGCGGCCAACGCCAACTGGAAGTCGCAACCCGGCTACGGCGTGATCCTGGCCAACCAGCCCGGCGACACCTCCTGGCCGATGACGGCGGCCACCTGGATCCTCATGTACAAGGACCCGCAGGACAAGGCCGCTTCGGCCGAGGCCCTCAAGTTCTTCGCGTGGGCCTACAAGAACGGTGACAAGATGGCCGAGGAGCTGCACTACGTGCCGATGCCGGCCAACGTCGTCGCCGACATCGAGAAGACGTGGGCGGCCGAGGTCAAGAAGTGACCCAACTGACCACTACGAGAGGCGCCGCATGGCGCCTTTCGTCCGGTGCCGCTCGACCGCGGGAGGTGTCGCCGGGCTCGGGCGTCGTGGCTGGATCGGAGCCACACTCGATTTTGATGCCTTGAAGGGCGCACGCAGGGCCACATGACCGACATTGCATTCCAGAGCGGGCTCGGTGCCGCAGACGCGGCGCGTGCCAGAGTGCTGCGGCGGCTGCGCCTCGGCGACGCGGCGTTCCATGCCCTGACGCGGGCAGCCGCCATCACCGTGCTGGCGCTGCTCGGTGGCGTGATCCTGGCGCTGCTGGAGGGCGCCATCCCGGCGCTGAGCAAATTCGGCTTCAATTTCATCACCACCGAGAGGTGGAACCCCGTCACCGAGACCTTCGGCGGCCTCGCCCCGATCTACGGCACTATCGTCACATCGCTGATCGCCATGGTTATCGCTGTGCCGATCGGGCTGATGATCGCCCTGTTTCTGACCGAGCTGTGCCCGATATCCCTGCGCCGGCCGATCGGCATCACCATCGAGTTGCTGGCCGGCATCCCCAGCATCATCTACGGCATCTGGGGTCTGTTCGTATTCGCGCCATTCCTGCAGCAGTACGTGCAGCCGGCGCTGATCAACACGTTCGGCAGCGTCCCGGGTCTGTCGGTGCTGTTCGCCGGCCCGCCCTACGGCATCGGCGTTCTGACGGCGGGCCTGATCCTCGCCATCATGGTGCTCCCTTTCATCACCTCGATCTCTCGCGACGTGTTCGAGGCCGTGCCGCCGGTGCTGAAGGAGGCGGCGTTCGGACTCGGGTGCACGACCTGGGAGGTGTTCCGCAATGTGGTGGTGCCTTACACCCGCGTCGGCGTGATCGGCGGGGTGATGCTGGCGCTCGGCCGCGCCCTGGGCGAGACCATGGCGGTCACGTTCGTGATCGGCAATGCGCACCGTATCTCCGGCTCGATCCTGGCGCCCGGCACCACCATCTCGGCCACCATCGCCAACGAGTTCACGGAAGCCGTGGGCGACATTTACACCTCCGCGTTGATCGCCCTCGGGCTCATCCTGTTCGTCATCACCTTCATCGTGCTCGCCGCGGCCCGCTACATGCTGCTGCGCATCGAGCGCCGGCTCGGGTAGGCGCGCCATGGCTCAAACGGTGCAGACAGCTGCGACTGCCGCCCGCACCCGGCTCTATTCCGGCCGTCGGCGCTGGAATGCCATCATGATCGTGCTGGCGTGGTGCGCGGCGCTGTTCGGCATGGCATGGCTGGCGCTGATCCTGGGCGCCCTGCTCTGGCAGGGGTTGAGCGGCGTCTCGCTCCGGGTATTCACCGAGATGACGCCGCCGCCCGGCGCCGACGGCGGCCTGCTCAACCCCATTATCGGCAGCCTCATCATGACCGGCCTGGCGGTGGCCATCGGCACGCCCATCGGCATTCTGGCCGGCACCTACATGGCCGAGTACGGGCGCTACGGCCGGCTCAGCAGCGTGGTGCGCTTCATCAACGACATCCTGCTCAGCGCGCCCTCCATCGTGGTCGGGCTGTTCGTGTACGAGGTGCTGGTGCGGCCCATGGGCCACTTCTCTGGGATCGCCGGGGCGGTGGCGCTCGCCATCATCGTCATCCCGGTGGTGGTGCGCACCACCGAGGACATGCTGCTGCTCGTCCCCAACACGCTGCGCGAGGCGGCGGCGGCCCTGGGCCTGCCGCGGGCCTACATCGTGCGGCGCATCGCCTACCGCGCGGCGCGCGCCGGCATCGTCACCGGCGTCCTGCTCGCCATTGCCCGCATCAGCGGCGAGACGGCGCCGTTGCTGTTCACCGCCCTCAACAACCAGTTCTGGAGCACCAACCTCAATGCCCCCATGGCGAGCCTGCCCGCCGTGATCTTCCAGTTTGCGCTTTCTCCCTACGACGACTGGCAGAGGCTCGCCTGGACGGGCGCTCTGCTCATCACCGTGGCGGTGCTCGCACTCAGCATCATCGCCCGCGCCCTTTCATCGCCGGACAAGAGCTGATGAACGTCATAGCCCCACACGCCCAGACAGCTGTCCCCGCCGCTGCCAAGGAGGCGCTGGATACCGCCAAGCTGGAACCCAAGATCGCCATCCGGCAGCTCAACTTCTACTACGGCGCGGCGCACGCCCTGAAGGACATCAGCCTCACCCTCTACCGCAACACGGTGACGGCCTTCATCGGGCCGTCGGGCTGCGGCAAGTCCACCCTGCTCCGGGTGCTGAACCGCATGTACGACCTCTACCCCAACCAGCGCGCCGAGGGCGAGGTCGTCTTCGACGGCGCCAACATCCTGGCGCCGAAGCAGGACCTGAACCTGCTTCGCGCCCGCATCGGCATGGTGTTTCAGAAGCCGACGCCGTTCCCCATGTCGATCTTCGAGAACATCGCCTTCGGCGTCCGCCTCTACGAGAAGCTCCCCGCCTCCGAGCTGGAGTACCGCGTGGAGCACGCGCTGCGCCGCGCCGCCCTGTGGGAGGAGGTGAAGGACAAGCTCAACGTCAACGGCCAGAGCCTGTCCGGCGGCCAGCAGCAGCGCCTCTGCATCGCCCGGACGGTGGCGGTGAAGCCGGAGGTGATCCTGCTCGATGAGCCGTGCTCGGCGCTCGACCCGATCTCCACCGCCAAGATCGAGGAGCTGATCGACGAGCTGAAGGCGGACTATACGATCGTCATCGTCACCCACAACATGCAGCAGGCGGCGCGCGTGTCCGACTTCACCGCCTTCATGTATCTGGGCCAGCTCGTCGAATCGGCCTCGACCCAGAAGATCTTCACCTCGCCGAGCGACCGGCGCACGCAGGACTACATCACGGGACGGTTCGGGTGAGCATTCTATCGCGCCTGATGGCCCGCAGGGCCCCCACCGACCTCAAGGGAGGCGGCATTTCCGCCATGACTCAGGATGCCGGCACTCCGGGCACTGGCCACCCGCACACCGTCGCCGCCTTCGACGCCGATCTCAAGGTGCTGGGCGACATGGTCGCCGAGATGGGGGTGCGCGCCGCCCGCGCGCTCTCGGAGGCGACGCGCGCGCTCACGGAGCGCAACATCCAGCTGGCGCAGCAGGTGATCGCCTCCGACCGGGGTCTCGACCTCATGCAGCAC
>DATMZP010000346.1:0-3769 GCA_035573595.1 Hyphomicrobiaceae bacterium | reverse complement strand
ACGTGTCGGGCTACCGCTTCGAGCAGCTGGTCAGCTTCCTTGTGCCCACGGCGCACGTTCTGGCCCTGTCCAACCGCTCCCTGAATGGCCAGGCCGGCATCGAGCTGAAGAAAGAGGTTGCGGCCCAGCTGCACGCCCATTCCGCCGACCTGCTGGCGGCCTTCGACGGCGCGATGAAGACGCAGGCGGTGGCGGGATACATGCTGCCGGACAAGATTGCGCCGTTCGTCAATTGCAGCGCAATGGGCAGCCCGGAGACGGACAGTCCGGTTCAGATGGTCCAAGTCCTCTGCGACGCCAAGGCCGGCCTCTATGTGCAGCAGGGTCTCTACAGCGGCAGTCTCAAATACGCGCACTACGGCCTGACCACCGACAGGCTCGATGCGTGGCGCTTTGCCAACCGGCTCTCGGCCCTGACCGCGGCGGTGGGCCGGTTCGGGCTGCTGCGGCATGTCGGACCCTATGCCTGCGACGACCGCGTCGTGGGCCTCAAGGGCTTCGACGCCAACCTGCTCGTATGCGCGCGGCGCTTCCGCAAGCTCGAAGGCCTCTACGATTTCACGGTGCGCGTCAGCAGCGTGAACAGCGCCAAGCAGGGCTACGCAAGCCATCTCGACATCTATGGCGTCGCGTTCGAGCCCGGCATGAGGTTCATCCGGCGTTATGTCGAGGCGATGGAGTGGAGACCATGAGCGTCGAGCGGGTGGTGGTCGAGTGGCTCGACGGCCATGGCCGGGTCCAGTGGCGCGAACGCCTGGCCCTGGGCGAAGGCCGGCGCTCGTTCACCATCGGGCGGAGCGTCGAGGCCGACGTGACGCTGGACGATCCGCATGCTGCGGCGCTGCACGCAACCGTAGAGATCGCGGATGATGGCCGGTTGCTTGCAAGCGACCTCGGATCCGCGAACGGGCTGATCGTATGCGGCAAGCGCTGGCGCAACACGCGCGGGCTGGAGCTTGCCGACAATACGCTGCAGATCGGCCGAACGCGGTTGCAGCTGCGTACGGTGCATGAGCGCCTGGCGCCCGAACGACCTTATGAGTTGCCGGCATCGGCGCTGGCGCGTGGTCCGGGCTGGATCGCAGCCATTGCCGGCCTGGCCTGCGTGCTGCAGCTGGTCTACGCCACGTGGCTGTCTGCGCCGCGCGATTTCGCCGTGAGCGCCGTGTCGCTGGCGTCGGTCGTCCTGGCTGTCGCCGCCGGCTGGGTGGGGCTTTGGGGGCTCCTGTCGCGCGTCATGCAGGGCGAGTGGCGCTGGCTTCGCCACGGCGCCATTTGTCTTGGGGTGTTCGCGGCGTTCATCGCCGTCAGGGCCATGGTCGAGGTCGGCGGCTTTGTGCTCGCCCTGCCGCCGCCGGGCAACGGCCACATCTGGCTTGGCGCCGCCGCCCTGGCGGGTGCGCTCTTCCTGCATCTGACGCACGCGTCGCCCCTCCCGGCACGCCGGGCGGCTCTGATTGCGTGCGGCATCCCGGCTCTGCTCGCCGCGGGAAGCCATTGGTTTCAGGCGCACGACCAGGTACGCGATGTGAACCACATCGACGCCCGCATGCGCATCTATCCGCCCGCTCTGCGGCTGCGCGCTGCCGACAAGCTGGATGACTACTTCAACAAGGCCAACGCCCTGCGCGAACGTGCGAACAAAAGGCTCGCCGACGCTCTGGCCGACGAGCCGGGGAGCGACGGCGAGAACTGACGGCGCAAACCCGCGACCGACGAGCTCCCCTCAACCCATCCGCTGCGCGATGAAGCGCGCCAGCGGCGGGCCGGCGAACAGGACGATGGCGAAGCGCACTGTCTGCATGGCCATCACGAAGGAGACATCGACGGTGCTGGAGGCGGCGATGATGGCGACCGTGTCCATGCCGCCGGGGCTGGTGGCGAGATAGGCGCTGAGCGGGTCGACACCGGCCGCCCGGACGAGGATGAACGCGAGCGCGCCGCACACCGCGATCAGCACGAAGGTGGCGAGCAGCACCTGCGGCAGCGCGCGCCGTGCGTGGGCCAGGATGGCGCGCGTGAACCCGAGGCCGACACTCCAGCCCAGCAGGGCGTAGCTGAGCGCCAGCAGCCACGGCGGCAGGGTGAGATGCGCGACCCCGCTCCCCTCCAGGAAGGCGCCGGCGACCATCGGCACCAGCAGGGGGCCGGCGGGCACCCTCAGCCAGACGCCGGCGGCGACGCCGGCGCCCGCGACGGCAAGCGTCGCTGCGAAGTCCGGCCAGGGTAGGGTCGGGAACCACACGATGTGGGGCGTGGCCACCGCCGCCTGGCCGATCCAGACGCGCGCCACGAGCGATGCCAGCCCCGCCACGCACACCACGCGCACGTACTGCATGAAGGCGACGAGGCGGGCGTCGGCGCCGAATGCGCCGGCCAGCACCATCATGGCGGAGGCCGCGCCGGGCGCGGTGCCCCACACGGCCGTCGTGCCGGGCAGCACCTGGAAGCGGCCGATGGTCCAGCCAAGCAGGCTGCTGGTGGCGACGATCGCCAGCACCACGCCCAGGAGCAGCGGCCAGTCCCTGACGAAGGCGAGCACGATGTCGCCGGTCATGGCGCGCGCCATCAGGCAGCCCACGACGGCCTGCGCCGCCAGCACCGGCACTCTCGGCGCCCGGATGCCGCCGCCGTTGCCGGCGAGCGCGATGCCGGCGATCATGGGGCCCATCAACAGGGCGGCGGGCAGGCCGACCAGCTCCAGCACAGCCGCCAGCACCGCCGACCCCGCGACAAGGAGGCCCCACTGCCGGGCCGGAGGCAGGCCGGCGAGCGGGCCGAGCGTCGGCGGTGAGGCGGGCTCAGTCATGGGGTGTGGCCATGGGGGGTGCGGCCCTGGATGTCCGTTCGAGGCTGCAGGTTGCGGGAGCGTTCATCAAGCCGGGAATTCGCGGGGCAGCCGTGCCGACGGGCGTGGACAGCGCGCTCGCGGCTCGCCTCCACGACTGGCCCAACGGCGTCGCCACCGCAAGCTGATGCTGGGCCAGCAGCCGAGCCTTCGCTGCCGGCCTCCCCCAATCCGGGGATCGCGGCAGGGCCGGGTCGCGCCATTTGCTGGGGGTGGGGAGCATCCGCCACTCCGGAGTCTGACATGGCCCTGTCCATCCTCGTCCTCGGTACCGCGCTGACCGTCCTGCCGCTGGTGGCGGCGGGGCTGATGGCAGCCATGGTGCTGCTGGAGCGGCGCGAGGAGCAGCTGGCGGCAGCCCCCGCCGCTGGCGGCCGCGCGCCCGGCCGCCAGCGCCAGCGCAAGCCGAGCGGGTGCCGCCGCGGTTGAGGTGTGGTGTCAGCCGATCACCGGCTGCGCCGGCCCTCGATGATGAAACGGAGCGCGCCACAGCGCCCCTCAGGCCCGGAGGAGTCTGACGCCGTCCCTCACCGCTTGGCGCCGTAGCCGAGCAGGCCTTCCTTGCCCTTCACGGGGTGCGCACGCAGCGCCTCCTCGTTGGGCTCGGTGCCCCAGCCGGGGCGGTCGGGCAGGACGAGGTGGCCGTTCTCGTACATCGGCGGGTGCGTGACCAGCTCGTCATCCCAGGCGAGCCGGTCGATGTCGGTCTCCATGATTCGGAAGTTCGGCACGGCGGCGCAGAAGTGGGCGGCCATCATGGTGCACAGGTGGCCGTAGAAATTGTGCGGAGCGACGTTGACCTCGTGCGCCTCGGCCGAGGCTGCGATCTTCATTGACTGCCAGGCGCCGTTCCACGGCACGTCGACGATGGCCACGTCCATGGCCTGCTCACGGAAGTAGGGGAGGAACGCCCGCAGGCCG
>DATMZP010000345.1:0-2628 GCA_035573595.1 Hyphomicrobiaceae bacterium | reverse complement strand
CGCCGGGGCGCGTGCTGCCGTTCTATCCGGTGTTCCTCGCCGGCATGAGCCTGGTCGTCCTGGCCGCCGATGCCTTCAGCTTCCTGCTGAGCTGGGAGCTGATGTCGCTTGCCTCCTGGGCGCTGGTGGTGGCGCACCACCATGCGGCCGAGAACACCCGCGCCGGCTACATCTACATCCTCATGGCCTCGTTCGGCACGCTGACGCTGCTGCTGGCGTTCGGCCTGCTCGCAGGCCCCGACGGCGGCTACACCTTCGACGCCATGCGGCGCGCCGACCCCACCATGCCGGGCCTGGTGCTGCTTCTCGTCCTGATCGGCGCGGGCTCCAAGGCCGGCCTCGCTCCCTTGCACGTGTGGCTGCCGCTCGCCCACCCGGCAGCCCCCAGCCACGTCTCCGCGCTGATGAGCGGCGTGATGACCAAGGTCGCGGTCTACGCCTTCGTGCGCGTGGCCTTCGATCTGGTCGGCGAGCCGTCCTGGTGGTGGAGCATGGTGGTGCTGGCCGTCGGCAGCGTCAGCGCCGTGCTGGGCGTGCTGAGCGCGCTCATGCAGCGCGACCTCAAGCGGCTGCTCGCATTCAGCACCATCGAGAACGTCGGCATCGTCTTCATCGGCCTCGGTCTCGCGCTCGCCTTCAAGGCCGACGGCATGGCCGCTGCGGCGGCGCTGGCCCTGACGGGGGCGCTGCTGCACGCGTTCAACCACGCGCTTTTCAAGAGCCTGCTGTTCCTCGGCTCCGGCGCCGTGCTGACCGCCACGGGCGAGCGCGACATCGAGAAGCTGGGCGGTCTCATTAAGGGCATGCCGCTGACCGCGTTCCTGATGCTGGGCGGCTGCCTCGCCATCTCGGCGCTGCCGCCGCTCAACGGCTTCGTCTCGGAGTGGCTCACCTTCCAGGCGATCCTCTTGACCCCGCAGCTGCCGCAGTGGGGTCTTAAGCTGCTGGCGCCCGCGGCCGGGGCCATGCTGGCGCTGGCGGCGGCGCTCTCGGCCGCCTGCTTCGTCCGTGCCTACGGCATCGCCTTCCTCGGCCGGCCCCGCACGCCCGAGGCGGCGCGGGCGGCAGAGACCGACCGCTTCTGCCTGGCCGCAATGGCCGCCTGCCTTGCCCTTTGCGTGATCGCCGGCATCCTTCCGGGCCTCCTCATCGATGCGCTGGCGCCCGTGGCCCAGGCCCTCGCCGGGACACGCATGCCGGTGCAGACCACCGTGTCTTGGCTGTCGATCGTGCCGGTGGCCGAGAGCCGCAGCTCCTACAACGGCCTGCTCGTTCTCCTTTTCATCACGGCCTCCACACTGCTCACCATTGAGGCCGTGCACCGCTACGCCTCGCGCGCGGTGCGGCGCGGCCCGGCGTGGGACTGCGGCTTCCCCGATGCCAGCCCCGCCACGCAGTACACGGCCGACAGCTTCGCCCAGCCCATTCGCCGCGTGTTCGGCGAGGTGGTGTTCCAGGCACGCGAGCGGGTGGACATGCCGCCGCCGGGCGATACCCGGCCCGCACGGCTTGCCGTCACGCTCCGCGACCTCGTCTGGGAGGCGGTCTACGCGCCGATCGCCGCCGGGCTCGCGGTGGTCACGGAGAAGCTCAACCACCTGCAGTTCCTCACCATCCGCAAGTACCTGAGCCTGACCTTCGCCGCCCTCGTCGGCCTGCTGCTCGTGGTGGCGATATGGCGCTGATCCTCGGCCTTCTGCTGCAGGGCGTGCAGATGCTGCTGGTGCTGGCGCTGGCGCCGCTGCTGCTCGGCTTCACCCGCACGGTGAAGGCGCGCATGCTGCGCCGGCGCGGGCCGCCGGTCATCCAGCCCTACCGAGACCTCCTCAAGCTGATCCGCAAGGAGGCCGTGATCGCCGACAACGCCTCCTGGCTGTTCCGCGCCAGCCCCTACATGATCTTTGCCGCCACTTGGGTGGCGGCCGCGCTGGTGCCCACCTTCGCCACCGGGCTGACGTTCGGCTGGGTGGGCGACCTCATCGTCATCACCGCGCTGATCGGCTCGGCCCGCTTCTTCCAGGCGCTGGCCGGCATGGACATTGGAACCAGCTTCGGCGGCATCGGCTCCAGCCGCGAGATGCTGTTCGCCTCCCTGGCCGAGCCGGCCATGATCATGATCGTGTTCACGGTGGCGCTGGTCGCCGGCTCCACGCAGCTCTCCTTCATTGCCGACTTCATGCCGGGGAACGCGGGTTTGCGCGTCTCGCTGGGGATGGCGCTCGTCGCCCTCATCATCGTCGCCGTCGCCGAGAACGCCCGCATCCCCGTTGACAACCCCGCCACCCATCTGGAGCTGACCATGGTGCACGAGGCGATGGTGCTCGAGTACTCCGGCCGCCACCTCGCCATGATCGAGCTGGCAGCGGCCGTGAAGCTCCTGCTCTACGTCGCCCTCATCGCCTGCATCTTCTTCCCCTGGGGCCTGGCCACGGCCGGCAGCGGCGCGCTCGCGTACGTCGCGGGCGTGGCCGCTTACGTCGGCAAGATTCTGGTCGGCGGCTTTCTGCTCGTGCTGTTCGAGACGTCGATTGCCAAGATGCGCGTGTTCCGTGTGCCCCAGTTCCTGGGCGCCGCCCTGATGCTGGGGCTGCTCGGCACTCTCCTGCTGTTCGTGTCGCGGAGCTTCTA
>DATMZP010000344.1:0-3685 GCA_035573595.1 Hyphomicrobiaceae bacterium | reverse complement strand
CGAGCGCCGCTGCTGACCTGCAACGCCTTGCCGCCTTGCGTGGTAGGCACACGTGTTGGCAACGACAAGCGTGTCGGCGGGGCACACCGCCGGCAGGGTGGCCCGCGTGCTTCGCGGGCTATCACAAATAGGTGAGTCCCGGCGCCGGCCGCGCTGGTCCCGTAACAATACGCCGAATGGAAACGTATAAGGTGTCGTTGCGGCTTGGCGCCGGGAGGATGCATGCGATGATCACACGGCGCACACTCATCATGAGCGGCGTGGGGCTTGCCAGCCTCGTTGCTGCTCATCCCGCAGGTGCCGAGCCATTCGAGGTCAGCCGCAGCGACGCCGAGTGGCGCGGGCTCCTCTCGCCGGAGCAGTATTCCGTTCTGCGGCAGAGCGGCACCGAGCGTCCATTCACCAGCCCGCTCCTGCACGAAAAGCGACGCGGGACCTACGCCTGCGCAGGATGCGACCTCGATCTCTTCTCCTCGACCACCAAGTATGACAGCCGGACTGGTTGGCCGAGCTTCTGGGCGCCGCTCGATAGAGCCGTCGAGACGAGCACCGACACCTCGTACGGGACGGTGCGCACGGCCGTGCACTGCCACCGTTGCGGCGGGCATCTTGGCCACGTCTTCGAGGATGGTCCGAGGCCCACCGGCCTGCGCTACTGCATGAACGGCGTGGCCATGACGTTCAAACCCCTCCCCGCGTGAAGCTCCAAAAGGGGATGCGACCATGCTGCTGTTCCTGCTGGCCTATCTCGGCGGTGCTCTGACGATCGTCAGCTCCTGCATCCTGCCCGTGCTCCCGTTCGTGTTCGCCCGGGCCGATCGCCCGTTCGTGCGCAGCGGCCTGCCCAGGGCCGCCGCGCCTTGGTCGATTGCCGCGCGGCGTCCGTGCGCGCCGTCGTGCTGGTCATTCGCCAGACAGGCCCCACCCGCGAGCGAACCTTCGAGATTCGCTTCCTCGACCCCGGCGTTCACGCATACGCCTTCACCTTCGGCTGAGATCGGAGCTGACCGATGACACGCATCCGCATGGCTGCCCACGCAAAGGGCCTGCGCGCCGTTCTGGTCGCAGCGGCAATGCTTCTGCCGCTCGGGTTGCGCGCCGCGATGGCGGAGGAAGCCCGCGTGATCCCTGCACCCGCGCTGGATGAGCCGGCGACGCAGGACGGCACGCGCACCATCGTTCTCGCCGGCGGATGCTTCTGGGGCGTCCAGGGCGTGTTCCAGCACACCAAGGGTGTGATCAGCGCCGTGTCGGGTTATGCCGGGGGCGACAGGAGCACCGCCCGGTATGAGAAGGTGACGACCGGCGCCACGGGGCACGCGGAGTCGGTGCAGATCACCTACGATCCGCGGCAGATCACCTACGGCCGGCTCCTGCGGGTCTTCTTCTCTGTGGTGCACGACCCGACGCAGCTCAACCGGCAGGGACCCGACATCGGCACCCAGTATCGCTCGGCGATCTTCCCGGCCGATGCGGAGCAGGCCCGCATCGCCAAGGCCTATGTCGCCCAGCTCAACCAGGCGCGTGCGTTCCCTGCCGCCATCGTCACCAGGATCGAGGCGGACCGTCCGTTCTATCCTGCGGAGGCCTATCACCAGGACTTCATGGCGCGGAATCCCACGTACCCCTACATCGTCTACAACGACGCCCCCAAGCTCGCGGACCTGCAGCGCATCTTCCCCGATCTCTACCGCTCCAGCCCTGTGCTCGTGTCAGCGGCGCGCTCGTCGAATTGAAAGCGTCGAGCCCGGAGCTATCCGCGCCCCGGACGCGCATAGAAGGATGGCTGCCCCGAGCTTCGGCAGCATCGCGCCCAGTCGAGCTGAAACCGGCAGTCGGCAAGGAGGCGTACGCGGTCGTGAAGACTCCGATGTGATGATCGGCGTCGACTGATCCAGACAGCCTTCGCCGATGAGTGTTCCCTCGTCGCCGTCGAGCTACCACACCAGCGACGGCGACGCCTACGACCGGTTCCCGGGGGGTGAACCGAGTGGCTGGCACTGTTGCTCGTGGAGTTTGCGAGGCTGCCGGACGAGGGCGAGGTGCTCGACGTTGGCTGCAGCACATGCCACGACAAGGCCCTGGAGGACCGACAGAAATCGAGGCTCGAAGGACGGTCGAGAATGCTTAGGTCCGAATGGGTGGCGTGTCCGCTTGGTGGGCAGGGCCCAACGGGCGTATAGTGCCGGCAGCGACGATCGTGCTGGAGGAGGAGCAGGTGGTCGTAACGCACGAGCCCTGGATCGTGGTGCTGTCCGTGCTCGTCGCCATTCAGGGCGCCTATGTCGGACTCAAGCTCGCCCTGGAGCTGCCCAGCAGCGCGGGCGGCAGGCGCCGGGTCTTGCTCGCCGGCTCGGCGGTGACGTTGGCGGTCGCGATCTGGTCGATGCACTTCGTCGGGATGCTGGCAGTGCGCGCGCCGGTGCGGATCGACTATCTGGTGCTCCCCACCCTGATCTCGTTCCTGGTGTGCGTGGTCGTGGTGGGCTTCGGGGTGTTCCTGGCGTCCAGCGCACCCGCCTCCAAGCCGATGCTGGCGCTCGCGGCGGTCGTGATGGGTGCCGGCATTGTCATCATGCACTTCATGGGCATGCTCGCGCTGCATGCCAACGCCATGATGCACCACCAACTCGCCCATGTGGTGCTGAGCTTCATGGTCGGGGTCTTTGCCTCCGGACTGGCGATCTTTTTCGCCTTCGAGGGGATAGTCCGGCCGCCGCTGGTCGCAGCCTCGATCGCGCTGGGGCTGGCAATCTCGGGCATGCACTACACCGCCATGGCGGGTATGACGCTGCATCCGATGATGGGCCATCTCCCGCCCGAGGGGACGGCGCTGTCGCGAGACCTGCTGGCCGTGATCGTCGCCATCGTGGCCTTCGGCTGCACGTCGGCGTTCCTGCTGGCGCTGGTTCCTGACGGAACACCGGACTTTTCCGGCCTCTGGCCGTCCAGGCGCCCGGCGCGGCCGCCGGGTATGGCTCTGGCAGCCAGCGGCGCGGCGACGGCGCTGATACCCGGTGAGCCGACGTACGTAGAGTCTGGTCCCGTAAAGCCGGCGCCCGAGGCCTCGGGCAAACCATTCGCGTCGGTCGGCATCGGTGCTCCCCCCAAGCCCGCCGCCGCTATTCCGGTCCAGAAGGAAGGCGCGACACACTACCTGCCGGTCGGACAGGTTCATGCCGTGAAGGCGGAGGCGCACTACACCATGGTGTTCGACGGCACGCACAGGTTCTTCTGCGGGTTGTCCATCACGGACGTTGAAGGGCGGCTCGACCAGACCCGGTTCGTGCGCGTGCACCGCAGCCACATCGTCGCCGTAGACCGCATCACGTCGTTGCGGAGGTCGGGCGACAGCGGCGTGGCGGAGCTCAATTCCACGACGCCCTATACGCTGCCCGTCAGCCGACGCAAGCTGACTGAGCTCAAGGCGCTGCTCGACGCCCGCGCGTAGGGCGCTTTCCATCTGACGCGGATCGGCGTCCATCCTTCGTTCGCTCGCTGCCAATGCCGATAGCCCCGCCGGCAGCGCCGGCGAGGGTGCGACGGGGCGCGGGTGCCTACTCCGCAACCATGAGTGGGGCGGTTGCCCGCCCCGAACGGGGTTGCCTTTCGGCACCCGCGCTCGGCGATTTTTCGGGCCACCGCTGCGAGCCATGCCCGCCTGCCCTGGGAAGACCTCCTTGAA
>DATMZP010000343.1:0-10196 GCA_035573595.1 Hyphomicrobiaceae bacterium | reverse complement strand
CGCCGACGCGCTCCAAGGACGTGCCCGACGTGCCGACCATCGCCGAGTCCGGTGTGCCCAACTTCAAATACTCCTCCTGGTTCGGCCTGATGGCGCCCAAAGGCACGCCGAAGGCAATCGTCGACAAGATCAATGCCGACGTGCACGCGGTGCTGAAGATGCCGGAGGTGGTGCAGCGCCTCGCCACGCTCGGCTCCCTTCCCTCGCCCAACTCGCCTGCCGAGTTCGACGGCATCATCAAGTCGGACGAGAAGATCTACGCCGAGCTGCTGGCGAAGGCGGGCCTGCAGGCGAAATAGAAAGGCGAATGGCGAATGGCCAATCGCGGATGGCGCGCATCCATTCGCCACTCCCCATTCGCCATTCGCCCACTGTCGTTCGGCTATGAGTCGTTCGGCTACGACAACCGCTCCGCCATCCAGTCGGCTGTCTGCAGGCGCCACCTGTAGCCGCGGTTGTTGGCGACGTGGTTGCCGTCCTCGATCAGCGAGAGCACCACTGGGCCGTTGGCCTCGCGCGCCAGCCGCTCGGCGTCCTGCCACGGGATCACGCGGTCGAGCTTGCCGGCGACGATGTAGAGCGGACACGTTATGCGCTCCGCCACGCCGGCCAGCGACAGGGTCGAGGCATTCGCCCGGCCCTCCTCCGCCGTGCCGGCATGGCTGCGCACGCGCAGCGCCTCGCGGGTCAGCGCGGGCATGCTGTCCCAGTGGGCACCCATGTCGTAAGGGCCGGAGAGGGCGATGCAGGCCCGCACCCGCTTCTCGAAGGCCGCCGCCCGCGGTGCGTAATAGCCGCCAAGGCTGACGCCCCACAGGCCGATGCGGGACGTATCGAGGTCGCCTCGGGTCTCGATGCAGTCGCACACGGCCCCCACCGCCGTCTCGTAGTTGCCGCGGATCGGCCAGTCGTACTCGGCCTCGCCCTGGCCGGGGCCGTCGAACACCAGGATGGCGATGCCGCGGGCCAGGAACGGCGCCTCGTAGGCCTCCGTCTCCTCCTTGGCGGAGTCCAGCCCGCAGCACATGATCATGACCGGCGGGCGGGCCATGCCGGCGGGCTTCCGCAGGATGCCGTGGAGGTGCCGGCCCTCGAAGGGGATGGCGACCCGCTCGCCCGGCGGGTTGAGGTGCGGCAGCGCCAGCCGCCGGCACTCCACGGCCTTCATGTGGGCGGCCTTCATTTGCTCCAGGTCGTGCACGAACAGGAACTTGCCGAAGTGGTGATAAACCCCGGCCCGCTGCAGGTGCTCGCCGGCCGACAGCAGCTTGCCCGCGGCCAGCGCCTCCCGCCCCATGGCCTCGTGCACGCCGGCCTTGTCGGACCAGGCGCGGCACCAGCCGTCCCAGCCGGACAGCGAGCCCACCACTTCCTCGAAGTCGGCCAGCGCCACGCCGTTGGCGACGAAGCGCGGGGCCCAGTGGGCAAGGGCGGAGGCGACGCGGGCGTCCTGGGTCATGGGGAGCCTTCCAGAGGTTGTGTCAGCGGCGGAGCCTAGCTTGGGATGCCGGCAAGGTGCAGGGGGAATCGCACGGGTGGGACGCCTGCCAATTCCAAGGTTGCGGGGGGTTGGCGGCTGCAGCCTGACGACCCATCTTCCGTAGTGCTCATGACCCATCGGCCGCGAGGCGTTGGCTATTTGGTAGCTTGCTGGCGCAGTCGCCCCGCTGGTAGTCTCGGCGATACCCTCACGGGGTGGATACGGGGTTCGCCGCCGGCGACATTCGGCGGCCAAATGGCGCGCTCGCGCAGCAAGAACAAGGCGGATTGGAGCCAAGGGAGGAAAGTTTTCGATGACCATTCGAATGTCAGGACTCGCGGCCGCGGCGCTGCTTGCCGGGGCGCTCGCGGGCACCCCGGCATCGGCCCAGGAGCTGGTGTACGGCAGCTGGACCGCGCCGCGCGAGTATCAGAACGTGCACGTGATGCCGGAGATCTTCAAGAACATCGAGAAGGAGACCAACGGCGCCGTCAAGTGGAAGCTGATCGCCGGCGGCGCCATCGCCGACGGCAAGGGCACCTTCGCCGCCGTCAAGGACGGCTTGATGCAGGGCGGCCTCGGCATCGTCACCTATGCGCCCAACACCATACCGTCGGTGTACGCGATCTATTCCACCGTGATCCTCGGCCACAACGACGTGGTGGCGGCCTCGGCCGCGGCGCTCGAGGTGATCTACCTGCGCTGCCCGTCCTGCCTTGAGGAATTCCGCCGCAACAACTCCGTGCCGCTCGGCGGCTGGACCACCTCCGCCTACGTGCTCGCCTGCACCAGCCCCGTGAAGTCGCCCGCCGACCTCAAGGGCAAGCGCGTGCGCGCCACGGCCGGCAACGCCGAGCTGATGCGGGCCGCCGGCGGCGTGCCGGTCAGCGCGACGCTGGTCGAGGCCGTGGGCCTGCTGCAGCGCGGCGGCATCGACTGCCAGCACGGCGTCGCCGACTGGCTCAAGACCTTCGGCTACGCCGACTTCGCTAAGTACGTCGCCGATCAGCCGCTCGGCCTGACCGGTCCGGCCATCGGCATATTGTTGAACCGCGACACCTGGAACAAGTTCACGCCGGAGCAGAAGAAGATCCACATCAAGTATGCAGCCTGGATGAGCGCCAAGCAGGCGATCGGCAACTTCATTATCTCCAACGAGGAGACGCTCGCGCTGCTGACCAAAGAGAAGGGCGTCACCCTGCTCAAGGCGGATCCGAAGGAGTGGGAGGCCGTGTTCGCCGAGTTCCACAAGGGCGACCGCGACCGCAACGTTGCCACGGCCAAGGGCTTCGGCGTGCCCGATGCCGGCGCCATCATCGACGACTACGAGAAGACGATCGAGAAGTGGCGCGACCGCTCCAAGGAGATCGGGCGGGACATCGACAAGTTCACCGAGGTGCTGAACCGCGAGATCTTCTCCAAGATCGACCTGGACAAGCTCTGAGCGGCGGCCGGCGGCGCGGAGCCGGGACGGGCTGACATGCCCGCCTCGTTTCGCGCCGGCCGGCTGGCTGCGAGGCTTTGAGCGGCGCGGCGGGCGGGCAACAAAGGAACCGGCAATCGGCCGAATCCGCGACCTATGTCGCATGGCTGCGGCAGACGGCAAGGGCTAGCGTCGCTAGAAAAGACTGCTCACAAGCTGAGAAAATGGGGGGAGCAATGGCCGCTGTCAGAATGCTGCTGAGGTGGCTCGAAGTCCCGATCAATATCATGTTGTGGCTGGGGCTGATCGCGGGCTTCCTGATGATGGTGCACGTCGGCGCCGATGTCACCGGGCGCACCTTGTTCAATCATCCCCTGCAAGGCACCACGGAGATCGTCGCCGGCTGGTACATGGTGGCCATCGCCTTCATGCCCTGGGCGTGGCTGGAGACGCGCAACAACCACATCGTCGCCGGCATGTTCGAGCAGTTCGGCGGGCCGCGGTTCGACTTCTGGCTCAACGTCTTCGTCAAGATCACGACCTTCGTCTTCATCGCGATCTTCACGTGGCAGACCTGCCTGCAGGCCATACGGCAGACGCGCGCCGGCGAGGTCTGGGAGGCCGCCGGCGGCTTTATCCCGATCTGGCCGAGCCGATGGTCGCTCCCGGTCGCCGGGGCGTTGATGGCCGCCTACATGGTGCTGCGTCTGATCGCAGACTTTGCAGACAAGCGACCGCGCTGACGCCGGGGGAAGCAAATGGACTCGCTGACGCTTGCACTGGGCAGCCTCGGCTTCATGCTGCTGCTGCTCGCGCTCAGGCTGCCCATCGGGGTGGCGATGGGTGCGGTCGCCTTTCTCGGCTTTTGGTACGTCAGAGGCTTCGACGTCGCCCTCAGCGTCCTGCGCGACACACCGTTCGTGTTCGCTGCCAGCTGGGACCTCTCGGCTATCCCGATGTTCCTGCTGATGGGTGCGGTTGCCGCCAACTCCGGCATCGGCACCGCGCTGTTTCGAGCGGCGCTCGCATGGTTCGGGTGGATGCCGGGCGGCCTTGCGGTGGCCACCAACTGGGCGTGCGCGGGCTTCGGCGCGGCGTCCGGGTCCAGCGTGGCGGCGGCCGCCGTGATGGCTCGCCTCGCCGTGCCCGAGATGCTTAAGCATAAGTACGACAAGGCGCTCGCCACCGGCGTGTGCGCCAGCGGCGGCACGCTCGACGCTCTCATCCCACCCAGCATCACCTTCGTCATCTACGGCATCTTCGCCGAGGTCTCGATCACCAAGCTGCTGATCGCCGGCATCCTGCCGGGCATCCTGACGGCGGTGGTCTATATGGCGATGATCATCATCCGCTGCTGGATCAAGCCGTCGCTGGCGCCGCCGATCGTCTACGACGACAAGGCCGCCCTGTGGAAGGAGCGCTGGGCCTCGCTGGCCGAGGTGTGGCCCATCGTCGTGCTGATCATGGGGGTGATCGGCGGCCTCTACGCCGGCGTGGTGACGCCCACCGAAGGCGGCGCTGCCGGTGCGCTCCTGGCCATCGCCATCGGGCTGGTGCAGCGGAAGCTGACGTGGGACGGGTTGGTCGAAAGCTTCAAGGACGCCGTCACCACCACCGCCCAGCTGTTCTTCGTCGGCATGGGCGCCATCGTCTACACCAAGTTCCTGGCGCTGATCGGCACCGCCGAGATGTTCACCAACCTGATCGGGTCGTGGGCCGTCGATCCCCTGCTGCTGGTGATCGCCATCTCCTTCATCTACGTGGTGCTCGGCACCTTCATGGATCCGCTGGGGATGATCCTGCTCACCGTCCCGGTGTTCGTGCCCATGTTCGCGGCCCTGGGGCTCGACCTCGTGTGGTTCGGCGTGCTGGTGGTGAAGTATATCGGCATCAGCCTCCTGACACCGCCAGTGGGCTTCAACATCTACGTCGTCGCCACCGCCACCAATAACGAGATCCCGCTGAAGACGATCTACCGCGGTTGCTATTGGTTCCTCGCCAGCGAGATCTTCATCATGACCTTGCTGATCGCCTTCCCGCAGATCTCGCTGTGGCTGCCGAACTCCATGTAGCGAGGCGGACACGATATCTGAGGTAGCAGCGGCGACGGTGGGGAGCCGTCCCAACGGGCTCCTGCACGCTGGGCGGAGCTGATGCGCTGCCGCCCTCTGGACGAGGGATTGAACGCCGTGGCAACCTGCCCGGCGTCAACAATGCCGCGTCCATCGCCTTCGCCAAAGAGACGCCGCTACTTGGGGGAAACAAGAGAATGATCCGTCACGCCCGCCGCCACTTGCGCCGCGCGCTGTTCGCTGCCGCCGTCGCACTCGTAGCTCTGACGGCGCCTCGCGCCGAGGCGGAGGAGCTGGTCTATGGCTCGTGCGTCCCGGCAACCGACTATCTCACCACCAATGCCCTGCCGGCCGGCTTCAAGCTGATCGACGAGGAGACCAAGGGCGCCGTCAAGTGGAAGGCCATCGCCGGCGGGCAGATCGCCGACTGCAAGGCCACCTTCTCCGCCGTGAAGGACGACCTGATGCAGGGCGGCCTCGCCATCCCCACCTACGTGCCCAACCTGCTGCCGTCGAACGCCATGCTCTACAGCACGGTGATCCTGGGCGACGACGTGGTGGCCGCCGCCGGCGCCGGCAGCGAGAGCCTGCTCCTCAATTGTCCCTCCTGCCTGGAGGAGTACAAGGCCCTCAACGCCATTCCGCTCAGCCCCTACCCCGGCGCCGCCTCCATCTTCATGTGCGTCAAGCCGATCAAGTCGGTGGAGGATCTCAAAGGCAAGCGCATCCGCGCGACCGGCGCGGCCGTGGACCTCGTCAAGCTCGCCGGCGGGGTGCCTGTCAGCGCCACGCTGCCCGACACGGTCAGCATCCTGCAGCGCGGCGGCATCGACTGCACCTACGGCGTGCCGGAGTGGCTCAAGACCTACAGCTTCGGCGAGTTCGCCAAGTACGCCGTCGATTATCCGCTGGGCGTGCTGTCGCCGGTGGTGGCCTTCCTGATGCGCCGCGACACCTTCCACAAGCTCACGCACGATCAGAAGGTCGCTCATCTCAGGGCCGCGGCGCGCATTGCCGCCGTGCACTCGATCGGCAACTTCGTGGTCAGGAACGAGGAGTCCTACAGGTACGCGGTCGAGAAGATGGGCGTGCAGAAGATGGCGGTCGGCAAGGACTTCGACGAGCTGATGGCCAAGTACAAAGCCGGCGAGCGCGAGCGCAATGTGAGCGTCGCCAAGGGCTTCGGCGTGAAGGACCCGGAGGCCATCCTCGACGCCCACGCCCGCAACGTCGAGAAGTGGCAGAAGCTGTCCAAGGACATCGGCCGCGACCCCGACAAGCTCACCGAGGCGCTGTGGCGCGAGGTGTACTCCAAGCTCGACCCGGAGAAATTGTAGTCTGAAGGACCAGCGGGGTTATCTGGACTCGCACCGAGTTCTGTGACGGGGCGTCGCACCTGCGAAGCCAGCGGCGCCCCTTTCAGGGCTCTCAACTATTCTGTTCCCTATCCGAGGCCAAAGAAGCGTCGAACGTGCTCCAGGAAAAGACGCGGCAGCGATGGCTTCTCGCCGCGTACCAAGCGAAAGCCGAGGTTGCTCGCCGGCGTACCGATCGAGCAGCCGCCGGCACGTGCATCGCGGATGAAGTCCGTCACGTAGGTCCGGTGCCGGCCCTCAACAACGCGCGCCCCGCAATTGACGCTCGTCGTGGCGATTTCGCCTCGTTCATCGAGGACGTTCCGCGTGAAGCAGGTGTCGGTCCATTCCCAGACGTTGCCGGCCATGTCGATGATGCCGTTTTCGTTCATGCCGAACGTGCCGATCGGCTGTGCCGTCTTGTCGTCGATTTCCTCACGGCTCGCGTGCCTTTCATAAGCCATCAGCGCTCGCTGTACCGGCCCGCTGGCATAAGCGCGTTCCGGCAAGGCATCGTCGTTGAACCTGCTACCTGCCATGTAGGCCCACTCCTCGTCCTTGGGCAGGCGGAAAGGCACGCCCGTCTCCAGCGACAGCCAGGCCGCATAGGCGCTCGCATCCCACCAGCTTACCTTGACCACCGGGTGATCGGAGGAGGCTGCATCGATGTCGCTGATTGAGCACGCGCGGGCTGCGACGCAGCGCTCGTAGTCGGCGGCCGTCACCTGATGTCGCATCACGGCGAGCGTGTGCCTGATGGCGATCGTCACGATCGGCGCGCTCACGGGCTTTCCATCGCGCGTGAATTCGCCGCTGACGCGATAACGGAAGGTACCGGGCGCAAGCTCCACCAGGTCTGGAACAGGCACCGGCGATGCCAGCGACCTCGAACTGGGCCCGAGTACAAAGGCCAGCATCGTCATGGGCGCTGCGATTGCGGACGCCAGGAGAAGGATGTTCCAGCGGTGCTGCATGCCAACTCCTGACGTGGCCGTCGTCGCTGCCCGTGGTACAGCGGGCCTGTGCTATGGCGAATTGGTCCTGGGCATGATCGGTGCGGGCGCCTTCATCTGAGCCATCAGGTCGTCGTTCCATGCGCCTTCGACCTTGAAATGAGCTGTGGCGCCGAGCTCGAAGGCCTCGATCATGCTGTGATTTACGTACGCCACAACGCCGGGTTGGCGGAACTTGTAGAGTGCCGCGCCGGCGGAACCGCCGCGGATGAACCAGGTCTCGACGTCGACTTGTGGCGGGTTCTGGAAGCTGCCGGTCTCCCACACGTAGTCGCCATGACCGCCGACCAGGTGCGGGCGAGTGTCGCGATCGGCCTGGGAGTGGACGATGAGCACGGTCTCGCCAACCTTCGCGGGCATGGCATTTTTGCCGGTCAGAGCCCCCACTCGGCCGTTGAACACCACGTGGCTGGGCACCAGCTTGGTCATCGTCTCCAAGGTGTCCGCGAAGGCCTCAGCGTGCGAGGCGTAAGACTTGAACTTGCCCTTCATATCGCGCGGAACATAGAAGTCCTGCTCGCCGATGTAATAGATCCGATCGTAGCGGAGCGGCTTGCCGGCAGGGTCCTTGAGCCCTGTGCGGGGCAGCACCATGACAGCGCCGCTCATACCTGACGCTATATGCCAGGGAACCACCGGACCGCCCGGAATGCAGTGGTAGATGAACACACCGGTGCGGGTGGCCTTCCAACGCAGCACGGCCTCCTCTCCTGGGTTGACCAGCGTCAGGTCCCCGCCGCCCGATGCTCCCGTGGCTGCATGGAAATCGACATTGTGCAGCATCGAGTTGGTGTCGGAATTGACGAGCGTTACCTCGACATAGTCTCCCTCGTGCACGACCATGAGCGGCGCCGGGATCGACCCGTTGAAGCTCATCGCCCGAAGTTTCGTGCCCCGGTCGTCGATTACAATCTCCTTCTCCTCGACGACGAGCCGAAATTCCACGATTTGGGGGCCCTGCTTGGTCGCCTGCTCGTGGGCATGCACGTACGGCGGTGCGATGAGATCGATCTTCTGTCGTGGCAGCTTCAGATCCTGGGCCATCACCGGTGCAGCGAGAACAACGGCTGCCAGTGGGGCGCACGCTATTGCGGTAGCTCTGGAGATCATTACCATTCCCCCGGTCGCTATGGCACGGCGAACGAGCCACCGTCGGCCGCCCTCAAGAGCCGAGTAGAGCAACTCGATTACGCCTGACCAAAGACTGTGCGCATGCGTCGCGAAGCACGGAAACCGACTAAGGCACAAACAAGGTGCCGTCCTGAGGTCGCACGTCCCTGGCGGGAGGATCGTCTGTATTGGTCCGCAAGCTGGGCCTTTCGTCGAAGTCAGCAAGAAAACCGCAACTAGCCGTTAGTCGCGGGGGAGTTGAGACAGGTGGACAGTGGACAGATTCACTCGAATGGATGATGGCAGCACATTCGACTACGTCATCGTCGGTGCCGGCTCGGCCGGCTGCCTGCTCGCCAATCGCCTCACGGCGGACCGGCGTACGCGCGTGCTGCTCCTGGAGGCCGGCGGGCACGACGACTGGATCTGGTTCCACATCCCCGTCGGCTACGTGTTCTCGATCCTCAGCCCGCGCGCGGACTGGTGCTACCGCACCGAGGCCGAGCCGGCGCTGGCCGGGCGCAGCATCCCCTATCCACGCGGCAAGGTGGTGGGCGGCTCATCGGCCATCAACGGCATGATCTACATGCGCGGGGACGCCGCCGATTTCGACCAGTGGCGCCAGCTCGGGCTCGAAGGCTGGGGCTGGAACGGCGTGCTGCCCTATTTCAAGGCGCACGAGGACTTCTTTGCCGGCGCCGACGCCGCGCACGGCGCCGGCGGCGAGCTGCGTGTCGATCCGCCGAGGGTCGGCTGGCCCGTACTGGACGCCGTGAAGCGGGCGGCTGTGGAGGCCGGCATCCGGCCGACGCCGGACTTCAACCGAGGCGAGGTCGAAGGCGTCGGGCCGCTGCACGTGAACCAGCGGCGCGGGGTGCGTTTCCAGTCGGCCAAGGCGTTCCTGCGCCCGGCGCTCGCCCGCCCCAACCTGACGCTGGAGACGGGCGTGCTGGCCGAGCGCGTGCGGCTGGAGGGCGGCCGGGCGGTGGGCGTCGACTACCGGATCGATGGCACGCGCTACACGGCCAGCGCGCGCCGCGAGGTGATCCTGTCGGGCGGCTCGATCGGCTCGCCGCAGCTTCTGATGCTGTCGGGGATCGGCCCGGGCGCGCACTTGTGCGAGCTCGGCATAGACGTGAAGCTCGACCGGCCGGGCATCGGCGCCAACCTGCACGACCACCTGCAGGTGCCGCTGCGCTTCACGGTGGAGGGCCTCACCACCCTCAACGAGCGCTACCACTCGCCCCTGCGCCGGGCGCTGATGGTGATGGAGTACGCTCTCTTCCGGCGCGGCGCCTTCACCATGGCGCCCTCGCAGCTCGGCATCTTCACCCGCTCCTCGCGGGACGCCGACCGCGCCGACATCGCCTACGTGGTGGTGCCCTATACCCGCACCAACACCACCACCCAGGCCCCCGACAAGACGCCGGGCGTCACCTTGAGCTTCTACGACTGCCGCCCCACCAGCCGCGGCGATGTCCGGCTCAAATCGCCCGACCCGGCGGCGGCGCCCGCCATCCGTCCCAACTACCTGGCCACGGGGCGCGACCAGAGCGTCGCCGCCAACGGCATCCGGGTGACGCGCAGCATCATGCGCCAGCCCTCGATGCGGCGCTACAGCCCGCAGGAGTTCTCGCCAGGAGACACGGGTGCGGACGACGACGCCAGCCTGCTGGCGGCGGCGGCGAAGGTGGGCAACTCGGTTTTCCACCCCGTCGGCACCTGCAAGATGGGCCGCTCCAC
>DATMZP010000342.1:0-2039 GCA_035573595.1 Hyphomicrobiaceae bacterium | reverse complement strand
CGGCCTGCTCGCCCTTGGCTTCCCGCACCGCTTCGAGGATCTGGGCCTTGGTGACGCGCCCGAGATAGCCCGCCACGGTCGGGCGCCAGCCGGCCGCCGCCATGTCGAGCTGCACGGCCTCGGCCAGCCGGCCGGCGTGGGCGATGGCCTTGGGCCTCCGGTCGTAGGGCTGGCAGGTGGCGTTGACGGTGAGCCCGACGCAATGCGCGAACAGCGCGTGGCGGCTGTCGCTGTCGAGACCGGCGAGGGTGTCCCAGAGGTCGGCGGTGTCCTTCGGCAGCTGGGCCGCCCAGGTGCCATGCCGCGCATCGATCGCCGTGGCATACGGCATATCGGCAAGCCCCTCGACCTGCGTGCCGAACAGCACGCTCTTGGCCTCCACCTCCAGGCAGCTGTCGAGCCCGAAGCGATAGAACAGCTTGATGCAGAGCGCATGCAGCATGGCGAGGAAGGCGGTATCGGGATCGTTGGCGACCGCCTCGCGCAGCGCCAGTGTGCGATGCGCGGTCAGGTCGGCCATCAGCCGATCAGAGAGCGGCCGGACGCCCTCGTCCTCCTCTTCGCTCTCTGCCAGGGAGTGGCCGGGAGACGAGGACGCCCCATGGGAGGTCGCCGACGCGCCGTTGGGTCTTGCCGCCGTGCCCGCGCGGTTCTCGCCCGCGTCCTCCTCTGCCTCCACGCTTTCGCCTGTCGCCACCGGCTCCTCGTCCTCGGGGCGCACATAGCCGCGCTCGACGTGCAAGCTGCCGTCCGTGCCGATGCTGATGAACACGCCGGCGCGCGCGATCTCCGACGGATCGTAGACGATGGGGCGGTCCTCGAACTCGCCCAGCGCCGTCTCGATCTCACCCAGGCGCGCGTCGACCTCCTCCGGGATCTCCTCGGCGTCGGCGTACTTCTTCTCCAGCTTGTCCAGCTCCGCCTTGAGAGCGTCGCGCGCCCGTGTCTCCTTCTTCGTCAGCGGCACCTCCTTGCCGCTGAGCCGGCGCAGCCCGTAGGTGTGGCCGTACGGGAAGTCGGGGGCGACTTCGACCCACTTCCATCTCTCGGCGCGAACGGCCTCGGCTTCCTTCTCCAGCTTGGCGGCGACCAGCTTGTTGAGCAGGGCCGGGTCCTGCAGCCAGCCGCCATCGTCGGACTCGAACAGGTCGCGCAGGACGATGCCGCCGGCGGCCGCGTAGTCGGCGATGCCGACGAACCGTGCCCGCCGGTCGGAGGCCCGCACCGTGTCCTCCGTGAGCATCCGGCGGATCTGGTACGTCTGCCTGGCCGGGACGCGCTGCAGCGCCTCCCATACCGCCTCGTGGCGCGCGTGGTCGGGATTGACCGTGAACGCCATCAGCTGGTCAAGGCTCATGCCGTCCTCGGCGTAGACTTCCAGCAGCTTCGGCGAGATCGACGCCAGACGCAGGCGCTGGCGCACGACGGCGACCGAGACGAAGAACGCCGCGGCGATGTCCTCCTCGGACTGGCCCTTCTCGCGCAGGGCCAGGAACGCGCGGAACTGGTCGAGCGGATGCAGCGGCGCCCGCTGCACGTTCTCGGCGAGGCTGTCCTCCTCGGCGATGCCGCCGGTGCGGACGATGCAAGGGACCGGCGCGGTGCGGGCGAGGCGCTTCTGCTTCACGAGCATCTCCAGCGCCCGGTAGCGTCGGCCGCCGGCCGGCACCTCGTACATGCCGGTCTCGGCGCCGCTCTCGTCCAGGACGGAGCGCACGGTGAGGCTCTGCAAGAGGGTGCGCCGAGCGATGTCCTCGGCCAGCTCCTCGATCGCCACGCCGGCCTTCACCCGGCGGACGTTCGACTGGCTGAGGACGAGCTTGTCGAAGGGAATGTCGCGCGATTCGCTCAAGGTGATCTTGGGCTGCGACTTGGCCATGGGAGGTCTCCGCGACGGGCCGGCCGGGAGACTCTCTCCGGCCTCCAACCCGTCGCTGAACTCGCCGCCTCCCTCTCACTCTCACCGTCACCTCACAGCCCGCACATCCCCTCGCATTCGTTCAGCCAGAGATCGAGCTGACCGCGATCGGCGTCTGTCG
>DATMZP010000341.1:0-2999 GCA_035573595.1 Hyphomicrobiaceae bacterium | reverse complement strand
TGCTGCCGCCGCAGACCACGGCCCTGCCGAAGACAGTCTACGAGGCCGAGGCGGGCGAGGATGCCGGCGTGCGGGAGGTTCCACCCGTCAAGGTGCAGCGCGGCGATACGCTGTCGCGCATCCTGGCGCGGCTGGGCGCGCAGGGCTGGCAGGCGCGTGCCATGCTGGATGCGATGCGTTCGGTGCTCGCCGAGAGCGACGTGCAGCCGGGCTTCGAGGTCCGCGGCTTGGCGCTGCCGCTGCCGGGCAAGGCGAACGCGGAGCTGGTCCGGTTCAGCCTCTTCGACGAGAGCGGCACCCACAAGGTGACGGTGACCCGCAACGGCACGGGTGAGTACGTGCCGAGTGCCACCCGGGTCGAGGACCGCATGGCCCACGTGGCTATGCCGGACAACGACCAGGCCCAGGACAACAGCCTCTACGCGAGCTTCTACTCGCTCGCGGCCAGGAACGGCGTGCCGTCCGATCTCATCCTGCAGATGCTGCGCGTCCACGCGCCGGGGACCAACTTCTTCCAGAAGGTCCGGGTGGGCGACGGCGTCGAGATGTTCTTCGACATCAAGGGCGAGGACCGGGGCGTGGACGGGGACATCGGCGACCTGCTCGCCACGTTCGTCACGACGGGCGGCGACACGCGCAAGTTCTACCGGTTCCGCACTCCCGACGGCATGATCGATTTCTACGATCCGGACGGCAACACGGCCCGCAAGTTCCTGATGCGCCGCCCGGTCCGCGGCGAGGACGTGCGCCTCACCTCCGGCTTCGGCCCCCGCATGCACCCGCTCCTGCGGATGCAGAAGATGCACTACGGAGAGGACTGGGCCTGCGCCTATGGCACCCCGATCATGGCTGCCGGCACCGGCGTCGTCGAGGAGGCGGGGCCGAAGGGCGAGAACGGCAACTACATCCGCGTCCGCCACGCCAACGGCTACAAGACCGGTTACGCCCACATGTCCAAGTTCGCCGCCGGCATTGCCCCCGGCGTGCGGGTGCGGCAGGGGCAGATCATCGGCTACGTGGGCTCGACCGGCCTGTCCTCGGGGCCGCACGTCCACTTCGAGGTGCTGGTGCGGAACCGGTTCGACGGCACCTTCAGCCACGTCAACCCGCGCACGATCCCGGTCCCCAACGAGCGGCAGCTGAGGAGCAAGGACCTCGCCGACTTCAAGCGCGAGCGGGCGCGGATCGACGACCTGATGCGCCGCCACCCGGTCCGCAGCGCGCAACTGTCGCCGTAGACGCTGGGCGTAGACACTGGGCGTAGACGGGGGGCGCGCCGCGGACTATTACGGGCGCCAAAGCGGGCACGCTTCCAAGAACACGACGCTCGGCTCAAGAAGGATTGCGCTGCAATGGCCAGCACTGCGCCCCAGGGACCGCCGAAGGCCCTCTACGACAAGATTTTCGACGACCACGTGGTCGCCAGGCAGCCCGACGGCACCTGCATTCTCTACATCGACCGGCACCTGGTGCACGAGGTGACGAGCCCGCAGGCCTTCGAAGGCCTCAGGCTGGCCGGGCGCAAGGTGCGGGCGCCGGAGAAGACCCTGGCGGTGGTGGACCACAACGTGCCGACCACCGACCGGCGGGAGGGCATCGCCGACCCGGAGAGCCGGCTGCAGGTCGAGACGTTGGCGAAGAACGCAAAAGACTTCGGCATCGAGTATTACAACGAGCTCGACGTGCGCCAGGGCATCGTGCACGTGATCGGCCCGGAGCAGGGCTTCACGCTGCCCGGCACCACGATCGTGTGCGGCGACAGCCACACCTCCACGCACGGCGCATTCGGGGCGCTGGCGCACGGCATCGGCACGTCCGAGGTGGAGCACGTGCTCGCCACCCAGACGCTGACGCAGAAGAAGGCCAAGAACATGCGCGTCACGGTGGACGGCAAGCTGCCGCAGGGCGTGACGGCCAAGGATATCGTGCTTGCTATCATCGGCGAGATCGGCACCGCCGGTGGCACCGGCCATGTCATCGAGTATGCCGGCGAGGCCATCCGGTCGCTCTCCATGGAGGGCCGCATGACGGTGTGCAACATGTCGATCGAGGGCGGTGCCCGTGCCGGCATGGTGGCCCCCGACGAGAAGACCTTCGCCTACCTCAAGGACCGGCCGAAGGCGCCCAAGGCGGCGGACTGGGACGCGGCCATGCGCTACTGGGAGACGCTCAGCAGCGACGACGGCGCCCACTTCGACCGCGAGGTGAAGCTCGACGCGGCGCGCCTGCCGCCCATCGTCACCTGGGGCACCTCGCCCGAGGACGTGGTGTCCATCGAGGGCGTGGTTCCGGACCCGGGGAGGGTGGAGGACGAGGGCAAGCGCGCCTCCATGGAGCGGGCGCTGGCCTACATGGGCCTCACCCCCGGCACCCGCATGACCGACATTACGCTCGACCGGGTGTTCATCGGCTCCTGCACCAACGGCCGCATCGAGGACCTGCGCGAGGTGGCCCGCATCGCCCAGGGCAAGCGGGTCAGTCCCAGCGTCTACGCCATGGTCGTGCCGGGCTCCGGCCTCGTCAAGCAGCAGGCGGAGGCCGAGGGTCTCGACAAGGTGCTCAGGGAGGCGGGCTTCGATTGGCGCGAGGCCGGCTGCTCTATGTGCCTCGGCATGAACCCCGACCAGCTGAAGCCGCGCGAGCGCTGCGCCTCCACCTCGAACCGCAACTTCGAGGGCCGCCAGGGCCGCTTCGGCCGCACCCACCTGGTGTCGCCCGCCATGGCGGCGGCGGCGGCGATAGCGGGGCACTTCGTGGACGTGCGGAAGTTTGCGTGAGGCGGGCTCGCCGCTAGTTTCGCTGGCGTTACTTGCGGGGTCTCTTAGTAACGAGAACGGCCATATTCTTTACTAAGCCAGGGTGCTAAGTAAAGGGACTGGAACCACAGCGATACGGACCGCGGCTATGCAAAAACGTAACCCCCGAGTAGGGCGTTACGTCACAACCTCGTATGGAGGAGAGGCTGTTCGCGCCTACCTGCCGCCGCCTCTTCCTCCCCA
>DATMZP010000340.1:0-2376 GCA_035573595.1 Hyphomicrobiaceae bacterium | reverse complement strand
AGGTCTGAGCGTCGCACGGCAGCCTCTTCGTCCAAGGCGGAGCTTCTCTGATCACAGGGCTTCCCTACAAACCTCACATCCGGCGGGACCGCGTCCCCACCATGGTCCCGCATTCGGGACGGGAGAGCTCCAGGAGGGCGGCACCACGCTATGTGGACGGCGCTCGCGCGCCAGGCCGGACAACGGCGACGCCCCCTTGGATCCATAGGCCCGAACCCATGCAGCTCAGGCCTATACCTCGAGGCGGATCAGGAGGCCGGCTTCAGGACGGCTCCTTCAGGCACCACGCCCAGCTGCAAAAACCGCCACAAGGCGATCACGTGGTGGACAATGTTGCTCAAGCAGCATCGGATTTCGTGCTGATTGTTTCGTGTGAAGAGCTGCGACTGCGAGGCGGACGAGCGAAAGCTGCTGGGTTGAAGCCATCATCTCGACCTGGGCTGGCAAGACCAGTCGAGGAGGGAGGCGACAATGACCCGGCAGCGGCACAGGCCTGGCCGACGGCTCAGCCTCGAGGTGGGCTTTGAGCCCCGGCGCGGCGGCCAGGAAACTCTCACGCAGGCCTACGAGCGTCTTTTGCTGGCGCTCTCGCGTCCGGTTTCCCTGATCCCGAGAAGGCGGTGGAAGGATGCACACCATGCAACATCAGACGACACACCCGATCCAACCGCACCAGCTACTACGTCCGGCACGGGCAGCCATCTACGCGCGCGTCTCCTCTGACCAGCAGACTGAGCGGCAGACGATCGCCAGCCAAGTCAGCGATCTGCTGGCGCGGGCGGCCACTGAGGGCCGTGACATCGGCGAGGAGTTCCGCTTCCTGGATGATGGCCAGAGCGGCGCCAGCCTGGTTCGGCCCGCTTTGGAGCGCTTGCGCGACCTGGTCGCGATGTCGGCTATCGATGTGGTCTATGTGCACGCCCCGGACCGTCTGGCCCGCTCGTATGCCCACCAGGCGGTCCTGATCGAGGAGTTTGCCCGCGCGGGGGCTCAGGTCGTGTTCCTCAACCGGCCAATCGGCCAGTCCCCGGAAGATAATCTACTCCTGCAGCTCCAGGGCATGTTTGCTGAGTATGAACGGGCCCGGATGCTCGAACGCAGCCGCCGTGGCAAGCGCTACTTGGCGCAAGTGGGAAGCGTGAGCGTGCTGTCGCGAGCGCCTTATGGCTACGGCTATGTGGGCCGCGGGGCTGGAGGTGGCGTCGCCCGCTTCGAGGTCATCGAGGTGAAGGCCCAGGTGGTCCGCCACATCTTCCAGTGGGTCGGCCACGAGCGGGTCAGTCTGTCAGCGGTCTCCCGGCGGCTGTTCGAGGCCGGCGTGCCGAGCCCGTCCGGGAACGCCCACTGGAGCCGCAGCATGCTCTGGACGCTGCTGTCGAACCCCGCTTATGCCGGGCAGGCCGTCTTTGGGAAAAACACCTCGATCCCGTGGCGCCCACCGCTGCGCCCGGCGCGCGGTCGGGCCAGGGTGCCGAAACGCCCGTTTCGCCAGATCCCAGCGTCCCCCGAGCACTGGATCAGGATTGCCGTACCAGCCATTATCGAAGCTGCGTTGTTTGCGAGCGCCCAGGAGCAGTTGGCCGAGAACCGGCGCCGCCACCGGCAGCGCTGCGCCGGCGTGCGCTACCTGCTGCAAGGACTACTGGTCTGCCGCAAATGTGGCTACGCCTTCTGTGGGCGCTGGCAGCCGCGCTCTCCTCGCGATCCGGGCCGCGGGTATCACTACTATCGCTGCTCGGGGACCGAGAGCCATCGGTTCCATGGTCAGCGCCGGTGCGATGCTCGGGTCATGCCCGTCGCGCCGCTGGACACGGCGGTGTGGGAGCAGGTCTGCCGCCTGCTCGAGGACCCCGCCCGCGTTCTCCACGAGTACGAGCGACGGCTGCATGCGGCGCGAACTGGCCCGCGCCGGGTCGAGCTTGAGGCGGTTGATCGCCAGCTGACCAAGGTCCGCGGCGGCATTGGCCGGCTCATTGACAGCTATGCTGAGGGGCTCATCGGCAAAGCAGAGTTCGAGCCGCGGCTTTCGGAGCTTCGCCGGCGCGTGGCGAAGCTTGAGGCGGACGCAGGGGCGCTCAAGACGTCCGCCGAGCAGACCCGTTGCCTCCGGCTGGTCATCGGCAAACTCGAAGCTTTTGCCGCGATCATCGCTGATCGGCTCGAAGTGGCGGATTGGGCCACCCAGCGTGATCTCATTCGCACCCTCGTGCAGCGGATCGAGATCGATGATGATCACGTGCGGGTGGTCTTTCGCATTGACCCTGGACCGAGCAACCGCGGAGGTTCACGCAGCCTCTTGCAACATTGTCCACCACGTGATGGAGCAGTTGCGGCCCAAAATCCGCGGGGCGGCGTGAATCGACACGAATGCCGACT
>DATMZP010000339.1:0-2702 GCA_035573595.1 Hyphomicrobiaceae bacterium | reverse complement strand
CGAGCCCACGGAGTCCGCGTCCGGCGTGAGGCCCGACTGCAGCAGGTAGGCGATGTCCTTGGACGACCAGCTGGCGATGCCGTCGGTATGGGGCGTGATGTTCGGCACCCAGCCCTTGCCATCCGCAGCCGGCCCGCCCGAGAAGCGGCGCCCCGTCACGATGCCGCCCAGCATATCGCGCGGGCTGTGGCACTCGGCGCAGTGGCCGGGGCCTTCGACCAGATACGCGCCCCGGTTCAGCTCGGCGCTCCTGGCAGGATCGGGTATGAACGGTCTGCCGTCGAGATACAGCAGCTTCCACAGGCCCAGCCCCCGCCGCACGTTGAACGGGAACGGCAGCTGGTGCGGCTCCGACGGCCGCGCCTCGGGCGGCAGCGTTCTCAGGAAGGCATAGAGGTCGCGCACATCGTTGAGCGCCATGCGCTGGTAGGAGGTGTACGGGAAGGCCGGATAGAGATGCTCGCCGTTGCGGCCGATGCCGCGCAGCATGGCGTTGACGAAGTCCGCCTCCGACCAGCCGCCGATCCCATGCGTCGCATCCGGCGAGATGTTGGGCACCTTGAAGGTGCCGAACGGCGTCGCCAGCGCGAGGCCGCCGCCCAGGCGCCGCTCGTCCTTCTGCTGCGGGATGGCGTGGCAGGAGGTGCAGCCGCCGATGTTGAACATGGTCTCGCCGTTGGCGAGGTCGGCGGGGCGCGGCGGCAGCGGGCCCGTCACCGCCGGTGACGGGATCGTCAGAGCATAGAAGAGCCCCGCACCGGCAAACGCCAGGAGCATGAGGCCGACGATGACGGTTCGCAGTCTCATGAATACGGGGTCAGACCCCTCGCGCCCTGCTCAGGTGTAGATCTCGCCGCTCGAGGCGAGGGGTCTGACCCCGACCAACGCGTGGGGGCAGACCCCGTCGAACCCAGCTACCACTACTTCGCCGGGGCGCGGAAGTCCTTGTGGCAGCCGCCGCAGTAGCCGATCACCTTGGGCCACTCGGTCTTGAAGCTCGCCTCGTCCTTGATCGCCGCTGCGGCGGCCTTGGCGTCTTTGCCAAAGCCGTCGAACCAGGCAAGGTAGTCCTTCATATTGTTCCAGATCGCCGGCAGGGCGCGGGTTTTCTCGCCGGTCTTGGAATCCTCCGGCCACAGCGTCTTCAGCTTGGCGGAGTTATCCTGGAACGTCTTGAGCGACGCCTGCACCTTGGGCAGGTCGAAGGGAGCCTCGCCCTTCATCATGGCGACCGGCCCTTTCGTCGCCTCCGCGTTGGCCTTCATGAGGTCCTGGCGCTCCTTGATGACGCCCACATTCTGCGCCAACACGACGGTCGCACCAAGGCCCAGGAGCACCGCTCCCACAACAACTCGAAGCATAGAATCTCCCTCCAGTAGGGTCCGGGCGAAGACTTGTCTTGCTGTCGGCGCAGAGATGACTTGCCCACCCGTTGCGGCTGCGCCAGTCTGAAAACTTACCGGCGCGTCGGACGCCGCAAAAGCCGCCGCGTCACACATTTATTTGAGCGGCCGGAGCGGGCGACTTCGCCCATCCTGATGGAATAAACCCGGCGGGTTCGACGTCTGCCGGGGGTGTCAGCGGGCACGGAGGGGCCGCCCTTGATTTCGCGGGGGGAAGCGGTTGCTGCAGAGATACCGCGCTTGCGCCGCTACGCGCGGGTGCTGCTCGGCGACGACGGCGAGGCCGAGGACCTGATTCAGGACACCCTGGAGCGGGCGTTGGCGCGTCTGCCCCAGTGGCGCGAGGGCGACAACCCGCGCAAGTGGCTCTTCTCCATCCTGCACAACCTCCACGTGGACGCTCTGCGGCGCAAGTCGCGCCGGCCGCCGCACGTGGGGCTGGAGAGCATCGGCGTCGACCAGTCCGAGCCGGCCGCCGACGGCGCCAGCGGGCGCGACCTCGACCAGGCGCTGCGGCTGCTCAGCGTCGAGCAGCGCGAGGTGGTGCTGCTGGTGGGCCTGGAAGGGCTCAGCTATGCCGAGACCGCGGAAGTGCTTGACATTCCGGTCGGCACGGTGATGTCGCGGCTGGCGCGCGGGCGCGACCGCCTGCGCGCCCTCATGGACTATGGCGGCGGCGACCGGAACGGCCGCGCCGCATTGCGGAGGGTGAAATGAACGGCCTGCGGCGTATCAGCGAGGCTGAGTTGCATGCGTTCGTCGACGGCGAGCTGGCTCCCCCCGAGCATGCCGAGGTCGCCGAGCTGCTTGCGGCCTCCCCGGTCGATCAGGCCCTGGCGCGCGACATCCGCGAGCTCAACGAGGCGATCAAAGCCCGCTACGGCGGCCTCCTCGCCGACGCGGCGCCAGGAGCGACCGAGACGCTGCTTCGGCGACGCCTGGACGGTGGATGGCTCGCCCGGTCGTGGCGGCAGGCGCGGCCGGCTGCGGCTGCGGTGCTGCTGCTCGCCGTGGCGGCGGGCGGCTACGCGTCGAGGGGGCTGCTGGCGAGCCGGACCGGACCCGAGACGGCCTTCGCGGCGACGGCGCTGGGCGCCCACAGCGTCTACGTGCCGGAGGTGCGCCACCCTGTCGAGGTGAGGGCCGACGAGGCGCATCTGGTGCGCTGGCTCGCCAAGCGCGTCGGCGCCGACCTGCGGGCTCCCGCGCTGGGGGGCGCCGGCTGGAAGCTGATGGGCGGGCGGCTGCTCCCGGACCAGGACGGGCACCCCGCCGCGCAGTTCATGTACGAGGACGCCA
>DATMZP010000338.1:0-16008 GCA_035573595.1 Hyphomicrobiaceae bacterium | reverse complement strand
GGGCGCCATCACTTCGCTACACGTCGCCGTGAACGATGTTCGACCCCGCGGCCCAGCCAATCCCGCCCGGGTATTGGCACTGCAGAGCGCGCCACGTAGCATCTCGCAAAAGCCGTTACCGCGGACTGCGGGGAGCGGGAGGAAGCAAGGAGATTGCGGATGGCAATGCCGGTGGCCGAGCGCCAGGTCTCGCGGGGCGACATAGCCACCGCCGTCGCCGTGCTGCGCCAGCGGTTCGGAGAACGGCTGCAGACCGGGGCGGAGATCCGCCGCCAGCATGCCAACACCATCACCTGGATCCCCAACCAGCCGCCCGACGCCGTGATCTGGGTGGAAAGCACCGACGAGGTGCGCCAAGTCGTGGAGATCGCACGCACGCACGGCGTGCCCATCGTCCCGTTCGGCGCCGGCACCTCGCTCGAAGGCCATATCAACGCGCCGCACGGCGGGCTGTCGCTCGACTTCGCGCGCATGAACAGGATTCTCGCGGTCAACGAGCGCGACCTCGACTGTGTGGTGGAGCCCGGCGTCTCGCGCAAGCGGCTCAACGACTACCTGCGCGACATGGGCCTGTTCTTCCCCATCGACCCGGGCGCCGAGGAGGCCACCATCGGCGGCATGGCCTCCACCCGCGCCTCGGGCACCACCGCCGTGCGCTACGGCACCATGCGCGAGAACGTGCTGAACGTGACGGCGGTGATGGCCGACGGCTCGGTGGTGAAGACAGCCCAGCGGGCAAGGAAGTCCGCCGCCGGCTACGACCTCACCCGGCTCATGGTGGGCTCGGAAGGCACGCTCGGCATCATCACCGAGTTGACCGTGCGCCTCTACGGCATCCCGGACCGCATCCTTGCTGCCGTATGCCCGTTCGAGACGCTGGAGGGCGCCTGTAACGCGGTAATCCAGTCGATCCAGGTGGGGCTCGGTGCTGCCCGCATGGAGATCGTGGATGCCGCTACCGTGCGGGCCGTCAACAACCACTCCAAGCTCGCGCTGGAGGAGAAGCCGACGCTGTTCCTGGAGTTCCACGGCACCGAGGCCGGCACCCGCGACCAGATCGAGACCTTCCGCCAGATCGCCGACGCCGAGGGCGGCATCCGCTTCGACTGGGCCGAGCGGCCGGAAGACCGCAACCGGCTATGGAAGGCGCGGCACGACTTCTACTGGGCGGTGAAGAGCGCCTGGCCCGGCCGCGACGCGCTCGCCACCGACGTGTGCGTGCCGATCTCGCGCCTGGCCGAGTGCCTGCTGGAGACCGAGAAGGACATCCGCTCGCTCGGCCTCATCGCCCCCATTGCCGGCCACGCCGGCGACGGCAACTTCCATACCCAGCCCATGGTGGACCGGTCGAACCCCAAGGACATGGCGGCGCTGGAGACCTTTCTCGACCGGCTGGCCAAGCGCGCCATCGCCATGGAGGGCACCTGCACCGGCGAGCACGGCATCGGCCAGGGCAAGATGAAGTACCTCAAGGCCGAGCACGGCGACGGCGTCGGCGTGATGCGCACCATCAAGGCCGCTCTCGACCCGCAGGATATCCTCAATCCGGGGAAGATTCTGCCGGCGTAGCACGTCATGCGGTCATCGCCCGGTCGAAGAAGGGAACAACGGTTGCGTCTCACCGTCGCCGCACTGGCCCTCGCATTCCTGCTGGGCGGCTGCGGCGATAACCAGCCCATGAGCACAAGCGACGTGATGGCCACCTTAAAGAAGGTCATTGGCTACGAGCCGACCGACGGGCGCGTGATCTATTCGTGGCGGCATTGCTGCGCCCATACTCCGACGGGCGAACTCATTCCCGCATCGCGCTGCGTCGTGTACCAGTTCAGCGAGGCCGGGTTCAAATTCAGCGCCTGGAAGCATGATTGGAGCACGACCTATACCAATTGCCTGGGCCCAGGCCGCATGCAGGGCTGCAAGGGTTTCCTTCCGGGCGGGCTCCAGCTGGAAATTTATGGACATCAATGTGTGGGTCCGGAAGGCTGGATCTTCCGGATCGATGCAGCCAAACGCATAGGTGTCGTCGAGACATATACCTATGACTAGCCGCATAGAGCCTACGGCATCGCCGGTAATCCGCCCTTCGGAGAACACGTTTGGGCAAGCCGGAGCATGCCCCGCAAGCGCATCTCTCACTGTGCGGCGATGGCCATGTCGAAGAGATCCAGCACGGCGGCGTGACCTTCGGAGTCGTTGATGTGGGTGAGGCTGGTGGCGCCGACCAGCGGACGCATGGCCGTGGTCGCCAGATGGTGGGCCACATCAGGATCGCTGGTGAGTTCGTTGGCGGCCGCCACCAGGGCGCCGAGGGCGCAGCGCTGCCTGGCCCTGCGATCTGTGGGGGTGACGGAAAGGCCCCTCGCATCTCGTGCGAGGTCGCCTGGGCACCAGTGCCCCTGGTCCGCAATCAGGGCGCGGGCTCTCTCCAGGATCTGGACCCGACCGGGCTTCGCCATCGCAACTCTCCTTTTGGCCCGTCGCTGTCTGGCCGTGGACTCCTTCCACGTTCGCTGAACTCGCCGCATCGGGCCAAGGTTGCATCCCGGGCGCGCGACATGTCAGAAGCGCACGGGTGTGACCGAGCATCAGCCATGGCCCAGAAGGACATGCCGGCATCGCGCGAGCGCCGCTTGCGCCGCGCCGCCGCCCGCAAGGGCTTGGCGGTGCGCAAGCTGGAGCGCGGGCCGGACCGCGGACGGTATCAGCTCGTCGACCCTGAGTTCGGCACCCCCCGCGCCTCGCCCAGCCGCACGCATCCGCAGTCCTTCTCGCTGGAGGAGGCGGAGGGGTACGTGGAGGAGGGGCCGTAGGCGAGGTCAGCTCCGCCGGCCCTTGCGCTGCCTCGGCTCGTCGTTGGCGGGGAGGCGGCGGGCGCTGGCGCGCAGCGCCTCGCGCAGGGTGACCGGGCGGTTGTGCTTGCGCAGCAGGTCGGCGAAGGCCTCGTCGGCCAGCTCCTGCAGGGTTTTCATGCTGTCTCGGCCCAGGAGCTGGAGGGCGTGCCAAGTCTCCGGGTCGAACTCGATCAGCTTGCGGCGCGAGACGGAACGCGGCGCGGGATCAATCCCCTTTCGACTACGGTCGTTCATGACACGTAGCTTAGCCGAAAGGGGCCGCCCCCCGCCACAGAAAGGCGCCCCCAAGGGGTCAGACCCGCAGGGTCTGACCCCTTACCTCATCGCCGACTTCAGCTGATCGACGAGGTCGGTCCTCTCCCAGGAGAAGCCGCCCTCGGCGTCGGGTGCGCGGCCGAAATGGCCGTAGGCCGCGGTGCGGGCGTAGATCGGCTTGTTCAGGTCGAGATGCCTGCGGATGCCGCGCGGGGAGAGGTCCACCAGCTCGCCCAGCACCTGCTCCAGCTTGGCCACATCGACCGCGTTGGGGTTGTCGCCAAGATCGACGTAGATCGACAGCGGCTTGGAGACGCCGATGGCATAGGCGAGCTGGATCACGCAGCTGTCGGCGAGGCCCGCGGCCACCACGTTCTTGGCCAGATAGCGCGCCGCATAGGCGGCCGAGCGGTCCACCTTGGTCGGGTCCTTGCCAGAGAAGGCGCCACCGCCGTGCGGGGCCGCACCGCCGTAGGTGTCGACGATGATCTTGCGGCCGGTGAGGCCGGTGTCGCCATCGGGGCCGCCGATGAAGAACTTGCCCGTCGGGTTCACGTGCCAGGCCGTATCCCTGGTGATCCAGCTGCCGGGCAGGGCCTTGCGCACGTAGGGCTCCACCAGCTCGCGCACCTGGTTCGACGTCATGGATTCGACCAGGTGCTGGTGCGAGACCACGATCTGCGTCACCCCGGCCGGCTTGCCGTTCTCGTAGCGCACCGTCACCTGGCTCTTGGAGTCGGGGCCGAGCACGGCCTCCTTGCCGGCGTGCCGCGCCTCGGAGATCAGGCGCAGGATCAGGTGGCTGTAGTAGAGCGGGGCCGGCATCAGCTCAGGCGTGTCCTTGCAGGCATAGCCGA
The DNA here is from genome assembly GCA_035573595.1 of Hyphomicrobiaceae bacterium. Lineage (GTDB taxonomy): Bacteria > Pseudomonadota > Alphaproteobacteria > Rhizobiales > Hyphomicrobiaceae > AWTP1-13. The sequence goes on along the minus strand of DATMZP010000338.1, from coordinate 12,044 downwards.
ACATGATGCCCTGGTCGCCGGCACCCTCGTCCTTGTTGCCGCCGCTGTCCACGCCTTGGGCGATGTCGGTCGACTGCGGGTGCAGCAGCACCTTGATGTCGCAGCTATTCCAGTGGAAGCCGTCCTGCTCGTAGCCGATGTCCTTGATGGCCATGCGGGCCGCGTGGGCCACCCAGTCCTTGGTGATGGTGCTGGGGCCGCGCGTCTCGCCGGCGATCACCACCTGGTTGGTCGTCGCCAGCGTCTCGCAGGCTACGCGCAGCTGCCAGGGATCGGTGCCCGCCTTGGGTCCCTCGCGGAAGAACAGGTCAACCACCTCGTCAGAAATACGGTCGCAGACCTTGTCCGGGTGCCCCTCGGACACGGACTCGCTCGTGAACAAATACGACTTGCGCAGCACGTTGGCATTCCCCTCCGCTGGATGGTGGTGCGGCCCTAGGCCGAAGCTCCTAGAAGGCGGCAACCGCTAGCCTTTTTGCAGCGTTTCCGCCGGGGGTCAAGGCTTGGGGCGGGCCCCAACGGCCGGGTCCCGGCCGGGCCCCGGAGGTGGGCCGCCGCCCGGCAGTGCAAAGGAAGCGTCCCAACCGCGGCGCCCGCCCAGCCCCCCAGGCGGACGCCGCCAGCGCCTTCGGCGAAGCCTCAGGCGGCGTCGGTGGAGGCCGTCTCGTTGGCGAGCGAGCGCACCAGATCGACTATGGCGCGCCGCGCCTTGAGGTCGGCGATGCGAACGAACGCCCGGTTCAGCTCCAGCCCATCGCGGCTGCGCAGGAACGCCACGATGGAGTGCTCGTCCTGACCGTCCGCCGCCTGGCCGTCCCCAGCATCGGCCCGCGACTCGCCGATGGGGGCATCCTCGTAGAAGAACTGCACCGGCACGCCCAGCACCTGGGCCAGATCGTAGAGCCGGCTGGCGCCGATGCGGTTGATGCCCTTCTCGTACTTCTGCACCTGCTGGAATGTGAGCCCGAGCTTCTCCCCCAGCTTCTCCTGGCTCATGCCCAGGAGCATCCGGCGAAATCGCACGCGGCTGCCGACGTGAATGTCGATCGGATTGGCCCGTCGCGAGCCCTTCTCGTCGCTGTCTAGAGCCTCTACGCTGCGAGGGAGTATCGACATGTCCGCTCCACAAAAAATGTTGCCCCTACGACTGCAAGTGCTAGGTGCACTCATATGGTGCGTCAACTTCTAGTCACAGGACTATAGGATATAAGATAGTTTATGGCTTCGCGTGTGTGCTATCGGCGCCACATAACGCAGCACAGCAACAGAGCGCCGGACACCCAGGCGGCCAGGAATATCGCGTCTCCCAGACGTGCATAGGCCGGCGGCGACAAAGCCACGGCCAGCGGCACGTCGAGCACACCCCTCACGTTCAGGTCGAGCTGCCCCAGGAGGCGGCCGTAGGCATCGAAGGCTGCAGAGACGCCGTTATTGGCGGCCCGGATCAGGGGCAGTCCCTCCTCGACGGCGCGCACCCGCGCCTGGTGCAGGTGCTGGCGCGGTCCCGTCGTGTTGCCGAACCATCCGTCATTGGTGAGGTTAACGATCAGCGCGGGCCGCTGCTGGTCCTGACGCTCGCCCTGACTGGGACCTTGCACCACCGCAGCCGGGAAGATCGCCTCATAGCAGATCAGGGGCACGACCGGGGGCAGGCCGGGGATGGTCAACAGCGGGCGCGGCGAGACGCCGGTCTCGAACCCCACGCGGCCCGCCAGCTGCTGCATGCCGATCAGGGCCAGCAGGGGACGCAGAACGCGAGGCAGGTACTCGCCGAACGGGACCAGGTGGATCTTGTCGTAGAGTGCGAGGAGCAGGCCGCCCTTGCCGAAGACCAGCAGGCTGTTGAAGAAGCGGCGGGGGCGCTTCGGGGTGCCCTCCGTCCACTCGATGCGGTTGGCGCCGGCGATCAGAACGGTGCCCTCCGGCAGCAGACCGCCGATCGCCGCCAGCGCCTCGGGGCTGTCGAGCGGCGGGAACGGCATCGCCGCCTCCGGCCAGATCACGTGCGTGACGCCGGCGAGGCCGTCGTGAGCCCCGGACGGGCTCTGCCCCGACAGGTCGAGGTGGTCCTGGAAGAAGCGCGCCCAGTTCTCCGGACGCCATTTCTCCCGCTGCGGCACGCTGGGCTGCACGATCCTGATCTTGACGCCGCGGACGGTGTCCGACCGCCACCTTGCAAGGCTCTCCGCTAAGGCAAGGCGCGCGTACCCCAGCGCACCGGCCAAGACGAGCGGCAGCAGAGCCACAGCCAGTGCGGCCCATCTGACGCGCGCCCGCCCCGCCGCCTCGCTCCACAGGATGGCGGGCAGGCCGAAGATCAGCACGGCGGCGAACGTCAGCCCGTAGATGCCCAGCACTGCCGCGCTCTGCATCAGCTCGACGGGATAGGTGAGCGCGTAGCCGAGCACGTTCCAGGGGAATCCCGTCAGCACGTGGCCACGCAGCCATTCCGTGGCCGACAGCGCGAGGGCAAGGGCGACTACGCGCCACGCGCCGGACCTCCACACCGTCGCGGCCGCCCCCGTAGCCGCCCCGTAGAACAGTGCCAGCGCGGCCGGCATCAGCACCACGGCGAAGGGCATGAAGACGGCAAAGATCTCCGCCTCCACCAGGAAGGCCTCGCCGATCCAGTGCAGGCCCGCCAGGAGGTAGCCGAAGCCCCACCACCAGCCGGTCTCCCCCGCCGCAGCCAGACGGCGCCACGGCCCCTTGTCGGCGTTGCGGCGGACGGCCCCGTCGATCAACCAGATCAGCGCCGGCAGGGTGAGCCAGAGCACCGGCCACAGAAAGAACGGGGCCATCGCCAGCACCGACAGGGCGCCGGCGACGAAGGCCGCGAGCCGCGCGCTCCAGCCGGCGAGTCCGCGCAGGCGCTCGGCTGCCGACGCCATCGGCGCCGCTATCGACGATATCTCCGGCATGTCCCTCTCCGGCGGGCGCGCGCCAGCTTGCCTTGCTGCTGGGTTACGGCCCTCGGGCCTAACCCACCCCGCCGCGGTGTCAAGCCGCGGGCGCCTCGCCGGGGAATTCGGCCGGGAGGCGGATCCGGAGCTTCTTCACGCGGCGGCGGTCGGCGTCGAGCACCTCGAACTCGATGCCGCTCGGGTGCACCACCAGCTCGCCGCGCGCTGGCACCCGGCCGGCGAGCGTGGAGATGAGCCCGCCCACGGTCTCGATCTCCGATGCCTGCTCCGGATCGAGCAGCTTGGTGCCCAGGTACGCCTCCAGCTCCTGGATCGGCGTGCGCGCGACCGTGACGAGGCCCAGCTTGGCATCGCTGACGATGTTCGCGGCCTCGGCCTCGTCATGCTCGTCCTCGATGTCGCCGACGATCTGCTCGACGAGGTCCTCGATCGTCACCAGCCCGTCGGTGCCGCCGTACTCGTCGACCACCAGCGCCATATGGATGTGGGTCGCCTGCATGCGCAGGAGCAGGTTGGCGGCGGGCATCGACGGCGGGACGTAGATCATCGGCCGGCCGAGCTTCGCGGAGACGATGGGCTTCGAGAGATCAACCCGCGACAGATCGGGCTCGGACGCCTTGGCTGCTGGGCCTGCCGGCGCCCGACCGCGGGCGTCGCCGATCAGCCAGTGCAGCACGTCCTTGACGTGGACCATGCCGCGCGGCTCGTCCAGGGTCTCGCGGTAGAGCGGCATGCGCGACACGCCGGCGGAGTCGAACGCCTTCAGCAGCGCGCGGATCGACTCGTTCTCGTCCACGGCGATGATGTCGGCGCGGGGGATCATCACGTCCTCCACGCGCAAGGTGCCGAAGCGCAGGATGCGCAGCAGCATCTCGCGCTCCTCGCGCGAGAACTCGTCCGCCTCCCCGGCGCCGTTCACCGCGTTCTCCAGCGTCTCGCGCAGGGTGGGCGTGCCGGGCAGGCCAAGCTTGGCCTTGAGGCCGGTGAACCAGCTCTGTGGCGACTCGCCAGGCTCTGAATGCTTGGTACTCATAACCTCCTCAACGTCCCTCGGCGGCCGCGTAGGGGCCGGGCACCCCCAGCGTCGCCAGGATTTCAACCTCAAGCCCTTCCATGGTCTCGGCTTGAGGCTCCGTATCGTGATCGAACCCAAGCAGATGCAGGAGCCCGTGCACGACGAGATGCTGCAGATGATGCAGGGGCGGGATGCCCTGCGCGTCCGCCTCGCGGCCGACGGTCTCGGCCGCCAGCACGACGTCCCCCAGGTGGCGAGGCTCCGCCGGCTCTACCGCCTCCCTCTCGGTATCGTCCGATCGCACGGCGACAGCGGGCGCCTGGAACGGGAACGACAGCACGTTGGTGGGGGCGTCCTTGCCGCGGTAGTCGCGGTTGAGCGAGCGCACCATTGCGTCGTTCGCCAGCACCACGCAAGCCTCGGCCCCGTGCACCGCGGCGCAGGCGGGATGGCGGACCAGAGCGGCGGCGACTCTCAAAATCGCCTCCTCGCGGGACGCGAAGGCTCCCCAGTCGCCGGCCTCGTCGAGGATGGTGACGGCGAGCCGCCCGGATGGCTCGGGGTCCTCGGGCGCCGGCTCAACGGCGGACATGGAAGGCGAGCTTTCGCCTGGATCGTTCATGGCTCAGGGCGGCCTATTTCGAATTGCCGGCCTTGTCGTAGGCCTGGACGATGCGGGCCACGAGATCGCGCCGCACCACATCGCCGGCCTCGAACCGGATGGCCTCGATGCCCTTGACGCCGCGCAGCAGGCCGACGGCGTGCTCCAGGCCGGACTTCTGGCCCGGCGGCAGGTCGATCTGGCTCGGATCGCCCGTCACCGCCATCTTGGAGCCTTCGCCTATGCGGGTGAGGAACATCTTCATCTGCATCGACGTGGTGTTCTGGGCCTCGTCGAGAATTACGAACGCATGCGACAGCGTGCGTCCGCGCATGAAGGCAAGGGGGGCGATCTCGATCACGCCGCTGATCAGGTCGCGCTCCACCTTGGCGGGCGGCAGCACGTCGTAGAGGGCATCGTAGAGCGGACGCAGGTAGGGGTCCACCTTCTCCTTCATATCGCCCGGGAGGAAGCCAAGCCGCTCACCGGCCTCCACGGCAGGCCGGGACAGCACGATCCGCTCCACGTCGCCCCGCTCAAGGCACTGAGCCGCGTGGGCCACCGCCAAGTAGGTCTTGCCGGTGCCCGCAGGTCCGAGGCCGAACACCAGATCGGATCGGTCCAGCGCGCGGATGTAGTTGGTCTGGTTGGGTGTGCGCGCCGTGATAACCCGCCGGCGGGTGCGGATCTGGGGAGGGTCGTCCTTGTTGTCCGCCGGCTTGGCCGCCTTGCTGTGCCGCAGCAGGCCGTCAACGTCGCCAGCGCCGATATCCTCGCCGCGGCCGATGCGGGCGTAGAGCTTCTCCAGCACCTCGCGGGCCGTGGTGCAGGCCTCGGCCGGCCCGGTGAGGGTGACGACGTTGCCGTGGGGTCGCGCCTCGATGCCGAGGCGCTCCTCCAGCAGCGCGAGATGCCCGTCGTATTCCCCGAGCAGACGGTTCAAATGGCGGTTGTCCTCGAAAGGCACCACCACCCGCGCCTGCGCATCCTTGGGCGATTTACCCACCTGCGCTGTCGCCGGCCCGCGCATGCCAGACAATTAGGCAACCTCCCGAAAGCAGTGCAGCTTCTCCGAATCCCAGGCGCACCCTACCACAGATGCGCGCCCTTGCCTCAAGCGGCCGTTGTCAACTTTCCCGTGAGACTATTGACGCCTGCCGCGACGATTTCAACCTCCGCCACGTGACCGCACAATGACGGCGGGGCTGTGAGGTGGACCGCCTGCATATATGGGGATCGCCCGATCAGCTGCCCCGGATGCCGCCCCGGACGCTCCAGCAGCACCGGGACCACTCGTCCCACACACGCTGAATTGAACGCCGTTTGGCTCCGATCGACAACCGCCAGGACCTGCTGCAGGCGGTTGTCCTTAACGTCGTCGGGAAGCTGCTGCTCCATGCCTGCGGCCGGCGTGCCGGGGCGGGGGCTGTACTTGAAGGCGTAGGCCTGCGCGAAGCCGACCTCCTCCAGGACCGCGAGCGTGAGCTGGAAGTCGCCGTCGGCCTCGCCGGGGAAGCCCACGATAATGTCGGTGGAGAGAGCGATGTCGGGGCGCGCCGCACGGATGCGGCCGATCAGAGCCAGATACTCCGCACGCGTGTGCCTGCGATTCATGGCCGCCAGGATGCGGTCGGAGCCCGCCTGGACCGGCAGGTGCAGGTAGGGCATGAGCTTGGGCAGGTCGCGATGGGCGGCGATCAGGTCCTCGCTCATGTCGCGCGGGTGGCTGGTGGTGTAGCGCAGGCGCTCCAGCCCCTCGATGCTGGCAAGGCGCAACATCAGCTCCGCCAGCGACCAGGCGCGGCCGTCCTGGCCGGCGCCGTGATAGGCGTTGACGTTCTGGCCCAGGAGCGTGATCTCGCGGACGCCGCGATCCACCAGGCGGCGCGCCTCGGCCTCCACATCGGCGACCGAGCGCGAGTATTCGGCGCCGCGGGTATAGGGCACCACGCAGAAGGTGCAGAACTTGTCACAGCCCTCCTGTACCGTCAGGAAGGCCGTGGGCGCGCCGCGGCCGGCGCGCTCCGGCAGGGCCGCGAACTTGTTCTTCTCGGGAAACGCGGTCTCGACCACGGCTGCGCCGCGGGACCTGGCGCGTGCCAGCAGGTCGCCGAGCTCTTGATAGCTCTGCGGCCCCACGACCACATCGACGCTGGGCTCGCGCCGCACGATCTCCTCGCCCTCGGCCTGGGCCACGCAGCCCGCGACCGTGACGATGGTGTCGCGGCCCTCCCGCTTCCGGCGCTCCTTGATCTCGCGGATGCGGCCCAGGTCGGAATAGACCTTCTCGGCCGCCTTCTCGCGGATGTGACAGGTGTTCAGGACAACGACGTCGGCCTCCTCCACGTCGGCCGTCTCGGCGAAGCCCAGCGGCGCCAGCAGCTCCGCGATCCGCTCGCTGTCGTAGACGTTCATCTGGCAGCCGAACGTCTTGATGTGGACCTTGCGCGGTCCAGGGTCAGCCCCTGCGGGTCTGACCCCAGGGCTCCGTTTCTTGTGACCCATGGCTCTACCTACGCTCGATCGAATGTCGGGGCCGGTCTACCGGTGCGGAACAGACACGTAAAGCCGCGACATGGGGTCAGACCCGCCGGGGCCGCTTCACCGGCACGCCGTAAAGCTCGAGCTTGTGTCCGACGAGCTTGAACCCCAGCTCCTCCGCCACCCGCTGCTGGAGGCGTTCGATCTGCTCGTTGCTGAACTCGATGACGCGGCCGGTCTCCAGATCGATCAGGTGGTCGTGATGGGTGCGGGCGGCGGCCTCGTAGCGCCCGCGCCCGGCGCCGAAATCGTGCCGCTCCAGGATGCCCTTGGTCTCGAACAGGCGCAGCGTTCGATAGACGGTGGAGAGCGAGATGCGCCGGTCCACGGCATGCGCGCGCCGATGCACCTCCTCCACGTCGGGATGGTCCTTGGCGTCGGAGAGCACGCGCGCGATCACGCGCCGCTGGCCGGTCATGCGCAGGCGCTTGTCGGCGCACAGCTTCTCGATGCGGTTGGCCGGTGGCGGTGAAGCTCGCATGTCCTCATGTGGCGCACAGGTCGCTGGCTGCTTATAGGCGACGCTCCGAGGGGCGTCCACCATCGCGCCGGGCGGCGCCTGGGGCTCAAGACGGAGGCAGAGGTTGATGGCATCCTCGGCAGGAGCATCCGTACGCACATAGTACCCCCGGCGCCGCCCGGTCTCCTCGAAGCCGAGGCGGGCATAGAGCGTGCGCGCCGCCACGTTGCCCTCGGCAACCTCCAGATAGAGCCGCCGCGCGCCGCGCCTGACGGCGGCGCGACACAGTTTCTCGACCAGCCTGCGGCCGATGCCGAGCCGCTGCCGCTCCCTGGCCACGCCCAGGGCGAGCACCTCCGCCTCGTCCGCCGCCACCCGTCCGAGGATGTAGCCCCACGCCGGCGCCAGCACCTCCGCGCTGACGACACCGGGGCCGGCGGCGAAGGCGAGCGCACCGGGATGGGCGAGCAGCTCCCGGAAGCTCGCCGCATCCCAGCCCTGGTCCAGCAGGCCGGCCTGCAGCCGCGCCAGCTCGCCCGCGTGCTGCACTCCGCAGCTGCGGATGCGCATGGCCCCGAGTGCGACGGCCTGGGTCATGGCGGTGTCCGAGCCAACGGAGCGACCTGCGCCCGCGCGTCCGGGGGCCGCAGATAGAGCGGTCTGACGGGGGTAATGGGCGCGAGCCTCGGCGCCAGGTGGGCGAGATTGCCGGCGTGCGGCTGCAGGTCCGGGAAGCGAGCCTCGGCATCGCCGCCCGCCTCCTTCGCCAGGCCCGCAACCGCCTGCGCCCCGGTGCCGACGACGACGACGGCGCCGCGCCGACCGACGCTGCGCGCGGCCTCCTGCGCCGTAAGCAGCAGCGGCTCGCCCGTCTCGACCGCCCCGGCGGCGAAGGTCTGCACGTAGTATGCGCCGCGCCCGGCGTCGACTGCGACCATGATCTGCCGCTCTCCCAGCGGCTCGCCCAGCATGTCCTCGGCGCGGTGCGCGACGACGGCGAGGCTGGTGGTGCCGACCACGGGCTTGCCCGTCGCCAGCGCCAGCGCGCGCGCTGCCGCAACGCCGATACGCACGGACGTAAACCCACCCGGCCCGACCGTCACCGCGATTCGGTCGATGGTGGAGAACGCCACCCCGCCGCCCTCCATGACCTCTGCAATCATCGGCATCAGCCGCTCCGCGTGCCCGGTGGAGCGCGGCTTATAGGCCTCGCGCAGCTGCCAGCCGTCGTCCGCGTGCCAACGGACGGCCGCGGACACCGCGCCAAGGCAGGTATCGAAGGCCAGGACGTTCATGAGCCCTATCTAGAGGATGCTCGCCATCTCGTCGAAGGCGAAGCGCCCGGCGCGCGGCGGCATCCCCGTGCGGTCGCCATATCCCAGATTGCAGAGGAAATTCGACTTGATGTCTGTTCCCGCGAAGAATTCCTCGTCCACTCCGGCATTGTCGAACCCCGACATAGGTCCGCAGTCGAGCCCCAGTGCACGTGCCGCCATGATCAGGTAGGCACCCTGCAGCGAGCCGTTGCGGAACGCCACCACCTGGGCCTCCTCGGGCTTGTCGGCCAGACCTCTGATGGGCCTCTCCCCGGCCGGCCGGTGCATGTAGAACTTGAGGTCGTGGCCGACGATGGCGGTGGCCGGCGCGGCCATGGTCCGATCTACGTTGCCGGGGTCCAGATGGGGTTTCAGGCGCGCCTTGGCGGCCGCAGACTTGATGAGCACGATGCGGGCCGGGAGCCCGTTGCTGGCCGTCGGCGCCAGCTTCATGAGGTCGACCACCTCGCGCAGCAGGGCGTCGGGCACTTGGCGCGGCTGCCAGGCCCTCAGCGTGCGCGCATCCAGAAACAACTGCCCCAGGGCCTCATCGTCCAACCGCATGTCACTCCTCCTCCTGCGGAGCCCACTCGCACCAGAATTGACAAAAACCCCGCTCGCTGCCGAGCGGGGTTGCTTCGGGGGCATCACCCTGGCCGGGCAGGCCGTCGGCTCACACCGGCCGCACCTCCTCAACGTCGGGGCAGAAATGCTTGAGCAGGTTCTCGATGCCGTGGCGCAGCGTCGCCGTGGAGCTGGGGCAGCCAGAGCAGGCGCCGCGCATGTGCAGGTACACCACGCCATCGCGGAAGCCGTGGAAGGTGATGTCGCCGCCGTCGTTGGCCACCGCCGGGCGCACCCGCGTGTCGAGCAGCTCCTTGATGGTGCGGACGGTCTCCTCGTCCTTCGGGTCGTACTGCTCCTCGGCGTCCGCGTCCGCCGCGGCGCTGCCCACCATCGGCGCGCCCGACATGTAGTGCTCCATGATGGCGCCGAGGATAGCCGGGCGGATGTGCGGCCACTCGGTATCACCCTTCGTCACCGAGATGAAGTCTGAGCCGAGGAACACACCTGTAACGCCGTCGATCTCGAACAGCCGTAGCGCCAGCGGTGAGTCCGTCGCCTCGGCCTTGGAGCGGTAGTCGAGGGTGCCGTCTCCCAGCACCACCTTGCCGGGAATGAACTTGAGCGTCGCTGGATTTGGCGTCGGCTCGGTCTGGATGAACATGAACCTTCTCCGCTTGGCGATGCCCTCAGATTTGAATCATTCTAGTAGATGGCGTCCCTCGGGTCAAAGTTCCAGCCCCGATCCCTTGAGCCTCGCGGGCATGGTCGCACGATGACGCAGGATGACCCGTTCCACCTGTTACCTCATCGAACTCGACGGCAGCCTGCCATCTGCTGGCGAGGCTCACCGCTCGACGAAAGCCTTCTCGACCACAAAGGTACCGGGGTTGCTGCCGGAGCCTTCCTCGAAGCCTATTCCCTCCAGAACTTCCCGCATGTCGCCGAGCATCTGCGGGCTGCCGCACAGCATGGCGCGGTCCTGCTCCGCATCGATCGGAGCGAGGCCGATGTCCTCAAACAGCTGGCCGGAGGTGATGAGATCGGTGATGCGGCCGCGGTTGCGGAATGGCTCGCGTGTCACGGTCGGATAGTAGATGAGCTGCTCTCGCACCATCTCGCCGACCAGCTCGTGGCGGGGCAGCTCCTCGGCGATGCGCTCGCCGTACGCCAGCTCCGCGACCTGCCGGCAGCCGTGCACCAAAACGATCTTGCCGAAGCGCTCGTAGGTGTCGGCATCGCGGACGATGCTCATGAAGGGCGCAAGGCCCGTGCCGGTGCTGAGCAGATAGAGGTTACGGCCAGGCAACAGGTTGTCGATGACGAGCGTGCCGGTCGGCTTCCGGCCGACGAGAATGCGGTCGTCCGCCTTGATGTGCTGCAGGCGGGAGGTGAGCGGCCCGTCCGGCACGTTGATGGAGAAGAACTCGAGCCGGTCCTCATAGTTGGGGCTGGCCAGGCTGTAGGCCCGCACCAGCGGCCGCTCCTCCGTCTCCAGGCCCAGCATGATGAACTGGCCATTGCTGAAACGGAACGACGGACTACGGGTGGTCGTGAAAGAGAACAGCGAATCCGTCCAGTGCCGGACGGACAGCACAGCCTCTGTTGTGTAAGCGCTCATGCTCGCTCGTTTCTTCTTCTGTCAGGCGAAACTGCGTGGAGGAGGTGTCGATGGGCCGGCGGCAGATAGTTGCTGCGGACGCCCCTTTCAACCGCGGCGATGCCGCATCCAAGCCCGCAGTCGCGACCGACCGGCCAAGGACTTTCCAGATCGCTGGTGGCGACCGCACTCCTTTGTCGCCCGGCGCTCCGACGGCACGCGCCGCTTGCGGCGACACGGCTCCTGGCGGAATGCCGTTCCGAGCAAAGGCGCCGACGTCGCAGAGGTGCTCCGGCGATTGGAAGACAACGATCCGGTGATTGCACGGGTGTCTGACCCTTCAAAGGTCCACACTTGCGGAACGGCCGCAGTCTTGCAGCGGCGCCCAAAATCGCCGAGGCGCGGTACAGGTGCCGAAAGGCAACGCGCAGGGGCGGGCAACCGCCCCATTCATGGTTGCGGAGTAGGCACTCGCGCACCCGTCGCACCCTCGCGGCAAATCGCCCGGCGAGGCTATCGGCGCTGGCGCCCTGCCGGCACGTCCGGTGGCTCAAGCGGCTCGGCGCAGCCACCAAAGGAGGAAGTCCGGTGACGGATACGTGCGATTCCCAACAGCTGGAAAGCAGCTCTAGCCGACGATGTGCTCAACAGTGTCGTAGGCGTCGGTGGCGGGCGCTCCCTCGAGAAGGCCGGCCAGGGTGCCCCAGATCGCCTGTATCTTGGCCGCGGCGGCGTCCGCATCCGCCTTGCTGTTGTAGACCGCGACAACGGTGCCCTGCCCGTCGCTGCGCCAGGCAGCGTAGATGTCGATGACGCCGGGCAGGCCCTTGGCGGCGGGGCTCAACTCCTTGATCTTGGTGGGAAGCTCGCCGAGGCGGGCGGGATCGACTTTGATGGTCGTGACACGCGCGTACATGGCGTTTCCTTTCGCGTCGTTAAGAGCGCAACAAGTATGTTTACCTATGATCGCCCTCCGGATGGCGAAAGAATGGTGCTGAGTCCTCCGAGCCTGGCCCCTCGCAA
>DATMZP010000337.1:0-3364 GCA_035573595.1 Hyphomicrobiaceae bacterium | reverse complement strand
GTGCCCGCCGAGCTGGTGTCCCACAATCCGCTGGACTTCAGCATCCGAGCCGGAGAGCTGACCACGCTCACCTTTCAGTTCCGCACCAACGGGCTGATGCCTGCCCCCGACGCGGACGGGCAGGTGCGCGTCGCCATCGAGGTGGATGGTCAGGGCACGCCGCAGGTGCTGTTCTCGGAGCTGATGAAGAATCCAGAGGTATTGCCCGATGCCGATGGAGAGTGGCTGGAGCTGTACAACGCCGGCACGCAAGCGCTGGAGCTCGGCGCTTGCGAGCTGCGGCGGGACGAGCAGAAGCTACCCCTGGAAGAGGGCTTCTCCATCGCGCCCGGTGGCTATCTCACCTTCTCCAACGGGGAGACGCCCGGCTTTCGACCGGACATCTTGTACACGGGCATCACGCTGCCCAACACCGGCAGCTTCGTGCTCGCGCTCGCATGCGGGGACCAGACGATCGATCAGGTGACCATCGACTCCTCGTTGCTGCCCAACAAGGCGGGCCACAGTCTGAGCCTGTCGCGCTCCGCCCTGGATCCGGCGAGCAACGATCGCCCGGAGAGCTGGTGCGACGGGCTGAGCGCCTACAACGGCGACTTCGGCACCCCGGGGGAGGCCAACCCCGCTTGCGCGCCTTGAATGCGACCTGCGGCGCACTGCGCGTGCAGCCCGAGAGCGCGCGAGAAAGGACGCGCGCTGGGGCGCACACGCAGCCAACGAGCAGCAGTGCCAGTGCGGAACGTCAGCAAGCTGCGATACATCAGCAACGCCGCTGACATTCACCTACAGGCAAGCCCCTCGCATGCCCAGCAACGCTGGCGCTCGAAATGATGCTACTCCCATGGAGTGAGCAGGATCATTACCGTGCAACTGCGCTGATTGTAGCCCCGGGCAAACTTTGAGCTCGTTCGCGTTGACGCACGGGGACGCGTCTCGCCCTTGCGCGACAATGACGAGAGAGCACTGAATCTGTTATAAATCTGGGCGTTTTTCCCGATGCGGGCGGGAGCAGGACAACCATGAAACGACTCTGGTCGAGATCGCTGGGCCTCGGACTGATCGCGTGCCTCGCCTGCTCCTCGAGCGGCTCGGGCAAAAGCGTCGGCAGCATGGGCAGCCAGACCCCCGACACGGGCGCGGGTGGCACGACGAGCGGAAGCAACAAAGGACCCGCTCCGGGTGAAGCTCCGACGATCACACCGGTGGCTCCGGGCGGCGTGGATGGGTCGTTTGGCGTACCCGAGTTTCCGCAGGTGTTCGGCGCCAATTTCGGCGGCACCGAATTCCCCTCCTCCACGTGCCGGCAGAGTTGCACGGACTTCCCTGCCGATCCGATCGTGGAAGCGGCGGGCGGCGCGCCCATCAATCCGGCCGATCTGGCGCAGTTCGACAACCCGGATGCCTTCGCTGCCGGCAACCTGTGCGTGGTCGAGCCGCAGCTCTCGAACGGCGAGACGCCGGGTGCGCTGTTCCCCGCCAACTGGCTGCGGCCGCGCTTTCGCTGGCAGGGCGGCGCCAACAACGCGCTGTACGAGATCCGGCTGCACAACGAGATCGAGACCTCCGATCTGAAGATCTATACGCGCCAGACCCAATGGGTCATGCCCGTCGACCTCTGGCGTAGCGTCTCGCGCAACGTGCACACCCCGATCACGGTGACCGTGCGGGCCGCCAGCGGCGGCACGCTCACGGGCATGCGCGGCACGTTCCAGATCGCCCCGGTGAATGCCGGCGGCAGCCTGGTGTTCTGGGCCACCACCTCCTCGGAGGTCAGGTTCACGCCGCAGGTGACGAGCGAGTTGCTCGGCTTCCGCGTGGGGGATGAGGGTGTGATCAAGGCGCTCGACGCCACCGACATCCGCCTCGGCGGCATCGTCGGAGAGGACGGCATCGAGCCACGCGGCAACTACGAGGCGGGGCTCGCCGAGCGCGGGCTCACCCCCGGTGAGGTGGCCTGTGTCGGCTGTCACATCTCGACGCCGGACGGCGCCGGCGTGGTCTTCACGGACAACTGGCCCTGGAACAAGGTCGTCTCGTCCATCACCCAGGGCAGCGTGGGCGCAACCCCGAACTGGATGACGGACGGGGCGGCGCTCTTGCTGTCTCAACCTTGGCTCGGCACGCAGAGCATGAGCGCCGCGCACTTCAGCCCGGGCGATCGCCTGCTGCTGACCACGTACGGGCTGGCGCCCGCGGGAGAGGCCGCGCGCGAGCCCTGGGACGCGCGCTTTGCCAACGGCACCGGCCCCGCCCGGCATGGCCTGGCCTGGTTCGATCTGGAGGCGGAGGTCGCGGTGGCGGACCGTAGCGAGGTCCCGGAGTTCGCACCGCGCAACGATTACACGGACAGCTTCACCTACCCGACCGTCCCGGCGGACCTGCAGCGCATCCCTCCCAATCCCCCCGGCCAAGGCCAGCTCGATCGGCGCATGCTGAGCGGGTTTCGCGAAGCCACGGTCGCCGGTGCCCAGGGCAGCGGCTGGGATCTGATCACCACCACCGGCGAGACGCGCAGCGCCGTCAGCCCCGACTGGAGCAATGACGGGACGCAAATCGCCTACGTCTCGACCGACATCACCTCGGCGGACGGCCACCCCGACTGGCGCGCCAACGCCGCCGACATCAAGCTCGTGCCTTTCAACGGCGGCAATGGCGGGCGTGCCGTGAACCTGCAGGGGGCTTCCGATCCCAACTTCCTCGAGTACTACCCCTCCTTCTCCAGCGACGACGCCTTCGTCGTGTTCGCGCGCGCGCCCAACCCGAGCAACCCCACGCGCACGGCCTGCACGCCCGAAGCCCAGCCCGGTTGCCGCAACCAGGCGCTCGGCACCAACCCGGACGGGCCCTACTACAACCGCAACGGTGAGATCTACATCGTGCCGAGCCAGGGCGCGCCACAGCCGATTCGTCTGGTCGCCAACGATCCCGTGAGCTGCACGGGCGCAACGGCTCGCGGCAGCATCAACAGCTGGCCCAAGTGGTCGCCGCGTGTCGTCGCGGACGGGGGCAAGACGTACTACTTCCTCGTCTTCTCCTCGGCGCGTGCCTACCCCGGCAGCTTCACCATCGACCAGACAGGCTACACGCCACCCATCTCCAACACCTCCTCCCAGCTGTACATGACCTCGGTCGTGGTGGACGACGTGACCGGTGACGTCACCACCTACCCCGCCGTCTACATCTACAACCAGAACACGCGCGTGAACGCCAATGGTGTTGCGCAGACGCGCCAGACCAGCAATCTGACGCCAGCCTGGGACGAGTTCATCCTGCCCCCGATCGTGATTCAATAGGGCCGGGCCTCAGCCGCACGCAGCCCGGCGACACCTCGGGGCGCGGGCGGCAGCTACCGCCTCATGAGCGAGAT
>DATMZP010000336.1:0-2446 GCA_035573595.1 Hyphomicrobiaceae bacterium | reverse complement strand
GTGGACGTCGTCCCAGGTCACGCCCTCGATCGCCTTGCCTCCAGCCAGCGCCTGGGCCAACTGGATCTCCAGCGGGTACATGGAGGCGACGTGATGGACCACGACGCCGATCTTCCGTCCGTCAGGGACGCGACTCTGCCACTCGGCGTCGGTCAGCTTGGTCGCAAGGGTGGCAAGGGAGCTGGCCCCTTGTTCAAGGCGCTCGGCAAGGGCGTTGGAACGCTTACTCATTGGCTCTCCTCAAGTTGATGGTAACGAGCCGCCCTCAGGCAACTCGTGCCTGGACTTCGAGATACTCGCCGACCACCGTGGTTGTACCGCCGGGGGCGACGTTGTGCTCGTGGAGCAGCCGCGTCAGCTGGTCCCGGAGCCGGCTTGCGCCGGCGGGGTCTGTGGCCCGGAGCGTCGCGGCAGTGGGTCCGTACGAAACGGCGAACACTTCGGTTACAGCCGCTGGCGGCATGGGAAACCGCAGCTCTAGGGTTCGTCTGGTGCAGGTCAACGACGTAAGCCCGCCTGCAAAGCGGTCGCGGACCACCTCCTCGACCCCCCACTCCAGCGGGCTCGGCACGCCCAGGGGCGGCGGCACCACAGCAGCGTGGGCGCGCAACATCTTGCCGACGAAGCCATCGGGGGTCCAGTTCGCCATCGCCACACGGCCGCCCGGCCGGGTCACTCGCAGCAGCTCCGTCGCCGCCCGTGACGGCCGATAGGCGAACATCGCGCCGAACATGGTCACTGTGGTTTCGAACTGGGCGTCGTCGTATGGGAGCGCCTCGGCGTCGCCAATCTCGAAGGCCACGATGCACCGGGCGGCGCGAGCTTCGACTCGGGCCTGCGCGATCAGGTTGGGCGCTATATCGATTCCGCTCACCCGAGCACCCGCCCGCGCGGCTGGAATGGCGAGGTTGCCGGTGCCGCACGCCACGTCGAGGACCGCCTCGCCGGGCTGGAGCTCGAGCCTGGCGATGAACTCCTCGGCGCCGGGCGCGAAGCTGCGCGCGATTGGGAGAAACTCGCCCGCGGTCCAGACCGCGCGGGCCCGGGCGGTGAGGGGATCCTCGGACCAGGCCGGCACAACTCCGGCCGCACCGGCGCTGCCTGGGAAGGGAATGCTCTCGGATGACATGCCAACTCCTCCGTCAATCAAGTCAGGCGTGCCCGCATGGCACCTGGGCATCATTGTGCAAGCGGGAAGTGATTTCACCAATGACTGGCCGTCCTGACTTCCTGCTCGGGAGTCGCCGAGTCTGAAAGAGCGAGGAGCCACGCCTCGACGCATGGCCCCCTTCGCTCCGCTCGAGCAGGCTGTTGTCAGCCTATGGCTTGCCCTTCTTTTGCGGGTCGTCGGCCGGGTTCACGTACGTCATCGCGAACGGGCCCATCGCAGTGACCGACACGACCGTTTCACCTTTTGTGGCCGCATAGTGATGCGCCTTGGCCGGCACTTGCCCCTTGGCGCCCACTTTCATGGCGTTGGTCTTGGAGAGGTCCAGCGAATCCCCCATGCCAACCAGGAAGGTCCCCTTCTTCACTTCCACCGCCTCGTCGGTGGGATGAAAGTGAGGTGGGATCTTGTATCCGTCCGGCATCGACAGCTCAATGGTGAACATGTCGGCCTTGGCCGGGTCGCCGCTGACCGCGGCCATCTTGGCGCCACTCGGGAAGACTGCCGGCGCGGGTCCCCACGAGAGCCCGGAGGCGGCATGGCTCGTCGTGGTGGTTTGCCCGTGCAGCGTGGCCGCGAGCAGGAGCAAGCAAGCCGAGAACGAAACTGCGCGCATATGGGTCTCCCAGAAAAGGATTCTCTCTTATCCTCAGGCGCGGGTGCCGACCACAGCCAGGAACTCGGACTCGACCCGGGTCCCGTTCGGACCGGCGGTATTGTGCTCGGTCCAAAGCCGCACGAGATCGTCGAAGAACTTGCGCTGCCGCTCCTCCTCCAGGGCAGCGAACGCGCGGACAGTGGGGCCATACCAAGTGCGGAAGAGCTCCACCGTCTCCTCCGGGCCAAAGGGATACGCAAGCACCATGGCCCGCCGCTCGAACCGCAAGTCGGACAATCCGGCGCCGATGCGTTCTTCCACGGTGCGCGCATTGCCCCAGAGCAGGGCAGAGGGGACGCCGGCAGGCGGCGGCACATAGCCCACCGTCAGCTTCAGCATGCGGCCCACGAACCCTTCGGGAGTCCAGTTCGCCATGGCGATCCTGCCGCCCGGGCGGGTTACCCGCAGCAACTCGTTGGCTGCCTGCTGCGGATGGGCCGCGAACATGGCGCCGAACATCGTCACCACGGTGTCGAAGCTGTCGTCGGCGAATGGCAGCGCCTCGGCGTCACCCTCGCGTGCCTCCAGCGTGAGGCCCTCGGCCGCAGCGCGTGCTGCGAGCTGGACCACGAGCGCGGGCGCGATGTCGATTCCCGTGACGCGCGCGCCTGCGCGCGCCG
>DATMZP010000335.1:0-2704 GCA_035573595.1 Hyphomicrobiaceae bacterium | reverse complement strand
GCTGCGGGATGAGGCCCTGCGGCATTACCAGACCGCCACTGGCGACCGGTAGCGCCGTCGCGCATCAACAACGCCAAGCACGCCGGTGAATCAGTCCTTGCCCGGTTGACCGCACCCCGCCGCCTTGGCGCGGGCCAGCGTGCGCTCGGCGCGGGCCAGATGTGGCTTGTCCACCATCTGGCCGCGGTGGGCCAGCGCGCCGGTGCCGGGGTTGTCGGCGAACAGGCGCACGATCTCCTCCGCGGCGGCGACCTCGTCGGAGCCCGGCGTGAAGGCGGCGTTGATGGCGGCGATCTGACCAGGGTGGACGGCCATTTTTCCGGTGAAGCCGTCGCGCGCCGCAGCCTCGCATTCCATTCGCAGGCCCTCGGCGTCTCGCAGGTTCACGAACACCGTGTCGACGGCCTCCACGCCGGCCGCGGCCGCCGCGAACAGGGTCAGGTCGCGCGCCAGGCGGTAGGGCGAGGTCCAGGTGCGGCCGTCGCCCTCGCGGTTGGCGGAGGAGCCCACCACCGCCGACAGATCCTCGGCGCCCCAGGTCAGGGCCTCCAGGCGCGAGCTGGAATCGACGTAGGTATGGAGCTGGAACAGAGAGACGGGGGTCTCCGTGGCGATGGCGATGATGCGCGTGGAGCCCACCGGCGCGCCGGCGTGCTCCTCCTCGTGGCGGAGCGTCAGCGACAGCCGGTGCACGTCGTCGCCGGAGCGGGGCTTGGGCAGCAGGAGGCCGTCGGGCCGGGCGCCGATGACGGCGGCCACATCGTCCTGCCACAGGCTGGTTTCGAGCGCGTTGATGCGCACATAGAGGCGCGGCCGGCCCTCGCGCGGGCGCGTCTCGGCTATGTACCGGGCCGCCAGAATACGCGCCGCGGCCTTGCGCGGAGGCGCCACGGCATCCTCAAGGTCGAGGATCAGGGCATCGGCGCCGGTGGCCAGGCCCTTGGCCAGCTTCCTCTCGTCGTCGGCGGGGATGAACAGCAGGGAGCGCATTGGTCTCGATCAGGCTCCGGTCGCGTCAGCTGGCCGCCGGCGCATCATCGCCTGGCGCCGGCATTCGGCCACCACCTCGCCCTTCTGGTTGATGGCCTTGTGCAGGAGCTCGACAATGCCGGCGTCGGGGCGCGAGCGGCTCTCGCGCTTGGAGAGCACCTCGGTCGTCACCCTCAGCGTGTCGCCGTGGAACACCGGCTTGGGGAACCTCACCTCGGTCATGCCGAGGTTGCCGATGGTGGTGCCGAGCGTGGTGTCGCTCACCGAGATGCCGATCATGAGGCCCAGGGTGAAGAGGCTGTTGACCAGCGGCTTGCCCCATTCCGTCTGGGCCGAGAACTCGTGGTCGATGTGGAGCGGCTGCGGGTTGTGGGTGAGGCAGGAGAACAGCGTGTTGTCCATCTCCGTGACGGTGCGCCGGATCGCGTGCTCGATGACGCGCCCGATCTCGAAATCCTCCAGATAGAGACCTGTCATGGCCATTCGCCCTCGGCTCTGCTCGCGAGGGCAGTCGAACATTTTCGCGGCGCGGTTTCAACGGGGATGCCGGCGCCGCCCTCTCCGCGCGGCGCCGTGCGGTCGGACCGGCCGCGCCGGCCGAGACCTATGAGCCTTCGCCAACAACGACAAACGGCGCCCAGTTGGCCGGATGCGCCGCGGGCCCGCCGCGGCCGATGAGGGCCAGCATGGCGCGCCGCAGTGCTTCGGCGGGGCCAAGACCCGGGTTGCGCTTCAGCTCGCCGAACGTGCCGGTGACGAGGGCGACCGTGGCGTCGCTGTCGACGTACCAGTGCGAGGCCAGCACGGCGCGCGAGCCCGCGTAGAAGAACGCGCGGGCCAGGCCCGAGAGCACCTCGGCGTCGAGATTGTCGCCGGCAGCGGTGTTGCACGCCGACAGGATGACCCAATCGGCATCGAGCTTGAGCTGTGCCACCTCGGACGCGGTGAGCAGGCCGTCGTCCTCCTCGCTGGCCTGGGCCGGCGGTGTCAGCACCAGGGCCGGCTCGGCGCGCGTCTGCCCCACTTGCCTGGTCTCGGAGGCCAGCAGCCCGTGGGTGGCGAAATGCACGAAGCGGACCTCGCGCAGAACCCCATTGGCCGACAGCGCCTTGATCCTGCGCTCGGTGGCGGCGGCGCCCAGCTGCACCGAGGCTTCCGGCGCGCCCAGGAGCCGGGCCACGGCGCACACTTCGTCAGCCGTTTCGGGCAGCGGCGGCTGCCGCCGCAGGGTGCCCACCTCGGCGAGCCCGCCGCGCACGAGCTTCACTGTCGGCAAGACCCGGCGGGCGGCGACTGCCAGCTGTACGGGCGAAGGCGTACAGCCCTGCCGCTCCCACGCCCGCCGGTCGTTGCCGTCTGCGCCCGTCAGCAGCGGATTGCCGAAGCCGATGAACGGCGCCTTGGCCTGGCTTTGCCGAGCGAGCCTGCGCAGCGCCCGGAGGCTGGCCACCGACGGCAGCACACCGATCGCATGGCGCCGCGCCAGCCAGCCGGCGGCGGCATAGCCCGCCGAGTGCTCGCCCGTCGGCTCCGTCACCAGCACATGGAACGGGAAGCTCGCCAGCGGCCCGGTCGGCACGATCAGCAGACGCTTGCCGGCGATCAGGTCCTCCACCGGCCCGAGCAGCGCGCGATAGAGCCCGTGCGCCCGCTCCAGGTCGAACGGCGCCATGCCGGCTTGGCCCGGCGGCGAGCCGAGCTTCAACAGCTCCAC
>DATMZP010000334.1:0-3964 GCA_035573595.1 Hyphomicrobiaceae bacterium | reverse complement strand
CATGGGGTGCCCCGGCTGGCGGCGCACCTGAGAGGGGCGCTGTCGCTGGAGGAGGCCGTGGCGGTGGCCAAGGGCGATACGAGGGCGTACGCCAAGAGACAGCTCACTTGGTTGAGACGAAATATGATTACGTGGTATCAGATCAAATCGCAAGAAACAGAAAGATTCATCGCGCACGAATTCGCGTTCGTTATGCTTGGGCTTGACCCCACGCAATCCGACCGATAAGCAGGCGCTCGCCGCAGCGCCAGGCCAGAGCCGCGCCGTGCGCGCGTTGCCAGTGGAGTCTGCTTGCTATGACCCAGAGAATGACCGGCGCCGAGATGGTCATCCGCGCCCTTGCCGACCAGGGGGTCGAGCACCTCTTCGGCTACCCCGGCGGGGCCGTGCTCCCGATCTACGACGAGTTGTTCCAGCAAGAGAAGGTGGCCCACGTGCTGGTCCGCCAGGAGGGCGGCGCGGTCCACGCGGCGGAGGGCTATGCCCGCTCCACCGGCAAGGTCGGGGTGGTGCTGGTCACCTCGGGACCGGGGGCCACCAACGCCGTTACCGGGCTCACCGACGCGCTGATGGATTCCATTCCCGTCGTGTGCATCACCGGCCAGGTGCCGACGCATCTCATCGGCAACGATGCGTTCCAGGAATGCGATACGGTCGGCATCACGCGTCCCTGCACCAAGCACAACTGGCTCGTCAAGAACGTGGACGACCTCGCGCGCATCCTGCACGAGGCGTTCTATGTGGCGCGCACGGGGCGGCCCGGTCCTGTCGTGGTCGACATCCCCAAAGACGTGCAGTTCGCCACAGGTACCTATACGGGCCCCAAGGACGTGCGGCACAAGACCTACCAGCCGCGCGTCAAGGGCGATGCAAAGGCGATCGCCGACGCGATCGAGCTGATGTCGCGCGCAAAGAAGCCCGTGCTGTACACAGGCGGCGGCGTCATCAACTCCGGACCGAAGGCGAGCCAGCTGCTGCGCGAGCTGGTGCGGCTTACGCATTTTCCCATCACATCGACGCTGATGGGGCTGGGCGCGTTCCCCGCATCGGGCCGGGAGTGGCTCGGCATGCTCGGCATGCACGGCACGTACGAGGCCAACCTCGCCATGCACGATTGCGATGTCATGGTGTGCATCGGTGCGCGCTTCGACGACCGCATCACCGGGCGCCTCGACGCGTTCGCGCCCAGGTCGAAGAAGGTCCACATCGACATCGACCCCTCGTCCATCAACAAGAACGTGCAGGTGGACGTGCCCATCATCGGCGACGTCGCCTACGTGCTGGAGGACCTGATCCGGACCTGGCGGATGAAGGGCACCACGGTGGACAAGACGGCGCTGAAATCCTGGTGGGCGCAGATCGACCGCTGGCGCGCGAAGGACTGCCTCGCCTACCGAAACGCGACCGACTTCATCATGCCGCAGCACGCCCTGCAGCGGCTGTACGCGCTCACCCGCGACCGCGACGTCTACATCACCACCGAGGTCGGCCAGCACCAGATGTGGGCCGCCCAGTTCTTCGGCTTCGAGGAGCCCAACCGCTGGATGACCTCGGGCGGCCTCGGCACCATGGGCTACGGCTTTCCCGCGGCCATCGGCGTGCAGATGGCCCACCCCAAGTCGCTCGTCATCGACATCGCCGGCGACGCCTCGATCCTGATGAACATCCAGGAGATGTCGACCGCGGTGCAATACCGCCTGCCGGTGAAGATCTTCATCATGAACAACCAGTACATGGGGATGGTGCGCCAGTGGCAGCAGCTGCTCCACGGCAACCGCATCTCGGAGAGCTACACCGCGGCGCTGCCCGACTTCGTCAAGCTGGCCGAGGCCTACGGCGGCATCGGTCTCAGAGCGGAGAAGCCGGCCGAGCTCGACGATAAGATCCGGGAGATGCTCGAGGCCCCCGCCGACCGTCCCGTGATCTTCGATTGCCGCGTGGCCGCGCTCGCCAACTGCTTCCCGATGATCCCCTCCGGCAAGGCGCATCATGAGATGCTGCTGGGCGAGGAGGTGTCCGACGAGGAGATCGAGGCGGCCATCGGCAAGGAAGGCAAGGTGCTGGTCTAGGCCGGCCCAGGCTTTTGTCCGTTCACGCTGGGCAGAGGGAGGGGGCTCGCGTCGTGGAGTTGGGGGCGGTGGCGTTCCAGGTCGATCTGGCCGCCGCGCTTATTGCGGTGGTCGCGTTGGTGTACTCGATCCGGTCGGGTGCGCGCCGGCGCATCTCTTTCCTGGAGCTGCACCGATGATGTGGGAGAGAGAAAAAGGTGCGCCTGGCCATCGCTCAAATGGCCGTTGTCCAGGGATTGATCACCTTTACGCCAATGCCGGCAAAGTCATCGACATCGCGCGTAGCGACAGGGAAATCGCGGCAGATGGCTATCCCGGCGATCTGCATGTCGGTCGCCTGGAGCGGCCGACCGGCGCGGCGGCAATGCCCGTACCACCCTGCTGCCGCAAGCGCAGCCCGGCGGTCGAAGTCGAGCACTCGGCCTCCAAGCAGCTCGTCGAGCGCCCACTCGATGCCTGCTTCAAGTTCCTGCCGCCGACGACTCTGCAGCAGCTTCTCCACGCCTGCGCGCAACTCCATGACCGTGATCGACGTGGTCAGGAGCGCTCTCCGCGGCTGAGCATTCGCCCACGCGCGAACCGGCGGATCGGGCGCATCCTTGATCAGCTCGGATACGACATTCGTGTCGAGGATGATCATTTGCTCGACGGGGTTTGCTCGTATTCGCCAGCTTCAAAGTCTGGCAGGCCCATGTCCCACCGGGAGTTGATCTCTGCGATACCCTCATTGAAGCGCCGGAGCTCGTCCTCCTTGAGCCCGATATCCTTGAACCGCTCATACATGAGGTCGCCAAATCCCTTCCCCTCGTTGCCAAGGAGGGGGCCGCCGTCCTCTCTGAGCGATTGCTTCGGGGCTCCACCGGGCTCGGCTTCCTCCAGAACAGCGCACACCTCTGCCTCGAGCGTGCGGCCGTTGCGACTGGCACGCGCCTTCAAGCGTTCTTCCAGTGCATCGTCGATATTGGAAATTACCAACTGTGCCACGGATGAGCCTCCTGACACTGTCGACCCTACAAAAAATAATACCACGCCCGCAACCGCCTGACAAACAGTTTGAGTGAGACCCCCATGCCCAACAAGCAGCCCGGCTCCGCCTATTTTCTCGACGACCGCAAGGAGCAGCCCGTCACGCACACCTTCTCGGTGGTGGTGGACAACGAGCCCGGCGTGCTCGCCCGCATCGCCGGGCTGTTCTCTGGCCGCGGCTACAATATCGAGAGCCTCACCGTCTCGGAGACGGAGCACGAGAAGCACCTCTCGCGCTTCACCATCGTCACGACAGGCACGCCGCAGGTGCTGACCCAGATCAAGAGCCAGCTGGAGCGGCTCGTCAACGTGCACCGGGTCATCGACCTCACCGTGCTCGGCCGGCCGCTGGAGCGCGAGCTGGTGCTGGTGAAGGTGGCGGGCCGCGGCGAGAAGCGCATCGAGGCGCTGCGGGTGGCCGAGATCTTCCGTGCCAAGGTGATCGACACCTCCACCGAGCACTTCGTGTTCGAGCTGACCGGCCGCACCGCCAAGATCGAGCAGTTCATCGCCATCATGACGGAGCTGGGCCTGGTCGAGGTCTCCCGCACCGGCATCGCCGCCATCTCGCGCGGGCCGAAGGGGCCGTGAGGGGTCAGACCCCACGGGAGTGGGGAATGGGGAATAGGGAGTTGGGAAGCTCCATCGCGCGATGGCCCACTCCCGACTCCCCATTCCCCACTCCCTTTTTCCGTCCCCTTCCGTCTGCTAGCTTCGCCGCCTTGCTCGGCCTGTGGACGACCGCATCGTGGACGATACTGCCTCGCACCGGGATTTCTTCATCTCGCGCGCCGACGCCGACAAGGGCGTGGCGAAGGCGGTGGCGCAAATCCTGCGCGCGGCGGGGTTCACCACGTGGCTGCAGGACG